>JAYVNK010000361.1:0-11631 GCA_043758475.1 Comamonadaceae bacterium
ATACTCCACTTCCCACAGTCCGCTTCTGCTGCCGGGTTGAATCGTGTGCACCCGGTTGCCGAACCTTACCCGACCGCTGGCCACCAGCTGGCCGCAATGATCGCGTTGTGGGTCGCTGTTTTCGGCAATCCAGGCCGCTGCCGCCTGCGGGAAAAGCTGGGACAGGTCTACCCGTGGCAGCAGCAGGTCCGAGCAGCCTGGCGCGCCAAACAAGGCGTCACGCATCACCCGCAGGAACATCTGGCCGCTGGCCCGCGTAGTCGGTGTGTTGAGCGCGGACACGCACAGGGGCTCAATAAGCTCGGCCATCAGGCGGGGCGTGAGGCGCTTGCACACCTGGGCAACAGTATGAGTTGCGTTACAGCGAAAGCCCCGAAGCCGCCAACCGGCAGCAGCCAGCAGCAGCGAGGCCTTGTCACCGGCGCTCCAGCCCACTGCGCCCAAAATCCCACCAAGCGCATCCAGTGGCGCGGGCCATGGGGCAAACTGCAGGCCAGCGCCGTCCTGGAATTTCAGCGTCAGCGGCAGGCGCAGCAGCGTGTCATCGGGGTTGACGCCGACGCGGCGCATCAGCCGCAGGGTCTCGGCATAGGCCCCAATAAGAATGTGCTGGCCGTTGTCCAGAGTGACCTGCGAGCCGTCCGGCAAGGTTTCTGTTACGGCCCTGGCCCTTCCCCCAATTGAGCGGGATGCTTCATAAATAGTAGCGCCGTGGCCTAGCTGCGTGACCCGCACCGCCGCCGCCATGCCAGCCCATCCGGCCCCGATGATCGCGATTCGCATTAAACGAGCACCACCGGGCCACCCCAAGGAGCGAGCGCCCCGTCGGGGCTGAAATCCGCAGCTCCAAGCCTGCCTGCGCAGGCTTGGACGGATTGAAGAGCCGTAGCCTCTGGCTGAGGCACGTCCAGTGCGTTACACAAAGTGTTCTCGAAGAGCGGCGAAGCCAAAAGCGTGGGGGCCATCAAATCCTTCCCAGGGCTTGCACCCGCCACGCCAGCCAGAACTTGCGCAGCGGCGTGAGGCTGACGCGCTGGTGCAGCACCTGGAAGTTGTCGCGTTCGATCTCGCTCAGCAGCGTGCGGTAAATGCTGGCCATCATCAGGCCGGGCTTTTGGGCGCGCCTGTCGGCAGCCGGCAACATTGCAACGGCGTCGTCATAGAGCTGGTGCGCGCGGATGGCCTGAAATTTCATCAGCGCTGTGAAGCGCTCGGAGTAAGTGCGTTTGAGAATCTCATGCGCTTTCACGTCAAATTGCTGCAACTCGTTGACTGGCAGGTAAATACGGCCACGCAATGCGTCTTCGCCCACGTCACGCAGGATGTTGGTGAGTTGCAGAGCCTGGCCCAGCGTGTGCGCATAGCCCGTGGTCTGCGGCTGTGTCTGGCCAAAAATGCGGGCCGCGACCTCGCCCACCACGCCGGCCACCAAATGGCAATAGCGTTGCAGGGCGGCAAAATCCAGATAGCGGGTTTGTGCCAGGTCCATCTGGCATCCTTCGATGATGGCCTTCAGGTGCTGCTGCTCAATGCCGAAGTCTCCGACCAGCGGCATGAGTGCTTTCATAACCGGGTGGCTGGCGTTGCCGGCAAATGCCTTGCCCACCTCGGCCTGCCACCAGGCCAGTTTGGTTGCCGCCACAGTGGGGTCCACCATGTCGTCCACCACATCGTCCACCTCCCGGCAAAACGCGTAGAACGCGGTGATGGCGGCACGCCGGGGGCGCGGCAGGAACAGAAAGGCGTAATAGAAACTGCTGCCTGACGCGGCGGCTTTTTGCTGGACGTATTGCTCCGGGGTCATGCAGTGATTGTCATTGGCGCTGATTGTCAGTGAATTTGCGTGTCAATCACATCAATGCTGCCTTGAAAAACATCACTGGCGCATCCCGCGCCGTGAGTTTGGGCCGGGTGTTGAGCGTGGCAAAGTTCATTGCCGCCATCTTGTCAAGAATGCGCAGGCCGCCCTGCACCACCAGACGCAGCTCCCAACCCGCTCGTCCCGGCACTTTTTTTGCCAATTGGGAGCCTTTTAGCATGCTGGCCCTTGCCAGTTGTGCATGAGAAGCTATCAAGTTAGTAGTATTTTCAGTCTGGCGCAAAGCCCTCAAGCCAGCCTGGCTGACGCCGTGGGCCACGCAGTCTTCATGGGGCAGGTAGTACCGCCCGCGTGCGATGTCAAGCCCCAGGTCCTGCCAGAAGTTGATGAGTTGCAGCGCAGTGCAAACGCTGTCGCTCATGTGCTGGGAGGCCTCGTCCTTCACGCCATACAGGTGCAGCACCAGTCGGCCCACCGGGTTGGCCGATCGGCGGCAGTAGTCAAGCAGCTCGGCGCGCGTTTCGTAGCCAGCGCCATCGCGGGTTTTGACAACATCCTGCTCAAACGCATCCAGCAGGTCTGCCAGCAGGCCAACGGGTAAATGAAATGCAGCGATCATCGCGCCAAGGGCATTGAACACCTGCGGCCAGCGACCGCTGCCGACCTGGCCCGTGCTGGCCGCCAGCAGGTCGCAGCGCAGGGTAGCCAGGTCGGCCAGACGCTGGTGGGCTGGTGCTTCGCCCTCATCTGCAATATCGTCGGCAGTGCGTGCAAAGGCGTAAATCGCCGCAATGGGCGGGCGCAGCCGGGCCGGGCACAGCCATGAGGCCACCGGAAAATTTTCATAGTGGCGTATGTCGGCATTCATTGGAGTGCAGTCTGCGCGCAAGAAAAGTCGGGAAAGAGGTGGATGAGTGCGCTGGCAGCGCCATGATTTGATTTTTGGAGACCATGAAGGCAGCACGGATGTTACCCTCGACTGCAATCGGCGCTTCGCCTTGATAATTGGCAGTGTTTCGGTTGAGTGGCCAATGACTGCCCATTGGCCGCCTTTTTTTCTACTTTTGGGTTACCCTTCTCCAGGGTTTTTTTCGGGTTGGCCATGCCAACACAGCCGCATTTCCTGTTGCCTCACAATTTCCGTTCCTGGCCTGCGCATCAAACTCCTTTGCTTTCAATGGCTGGGCGACCGTCTTTCCCCACCTCCCGTCCTGTCCGGCTTCTTGCGGCTGCAAGTTGCCTGGGGCTGTCCGTGCTTCTGGCAGCCTGCTCCAAGCCGGCCCCCACCGAAGAGCCTGTGCGTGCGGTCAAGGTGGTCACGGTGGGCGTGCAGAACATTCAGTCCGGGGCCGAGTTTGCAGGCGAGGTGTGGGCACGGGTTGAGTCCCGGCTGGGCTTTCGGGTGGCAGGCAAAATCATCCAGCGCCCGGTGGATGCCGGGCAGCGTGTCAAGGCCGGGCAACTTCTGGCGCAGCTTGAGCAGGCGCAGGCCCAAATCTCATCGCAGCGCAACCAGGCCATTTACACCAGCCTGCTGGCGGATGTGTCTGGTGTGGTGGTTGCGGTGGAAGCCGAGCGGGGGCAGTTGGTCGCGGCTGGCACGACAGTTTTCCGCATGCCGCAGCTGGGGGCCACCGTGTACGTCATGCCGCAGGTGTTCGCACGCTCTGACATGCAGGTCATCAAGCTGCCCACCAGCGCGCTCAAACAGGATAGGAAATCCACCGCCGTGTGGGGGGATGGGAGGCTACCGCATCCAGATTGCGGGCGCGGTGGAAGAGAGCAGCAAGGGCTCGGCGTCCATCGCGGCCGGCGTGCCCATCATGCTGTTCATCACGTTTACCCTGTTGATGCTGCTAGCTGCACAGCTTCAGCCGCGCGGTGCTGGTGTTCCTGACCGGCCCCATGGGGATTGCGGGTGTGGCCGGAGCCCTGCTGTTGCTGGACCGGCCATTTGGTTTTGCCGCGCTGCTGGGCGTGATTGCGCTGATGGGCAAGATCCAGCGCAACCCGGTGATCCTCATTGACCAGATCCAACAGGACCGCGCAGCCGGTGTGCCGACCTGGGACGCCATTGTCGAGAGCGCCGTGCGCAGGCTGCGGCCGATGGTCTTGACTGCCGCAGCAGCGGTGTCGGCCATGATTCCGCTGTCGCGCGCGGTTTTCTGGCGCCCGATGGCGGTTGCCATCGTGGGCGGGTTGATTGTGGCGACGGTGCTCACTTTGCTGGCGTTGCCTGCAATGTATGCAGCATGGTTTAAGGTAAGGCGATGAATTGCAAGCACCGCGCACTGGGCAGGTTAAAATAGAAAGCTGACCGATTTCAGGGCAGGTGTCAATGTGATGCTTCCCTTAATGAATTATTTTGCGCGGGTGGCGAAATTGGTAGACGCACCAGGTTTAGGTCCTGACGCCAGCAATGGTGTGGGGGTTCGAGTCCCCCCCCGCGCACCAAGACAAACCCTGTCCCCCACCATTTTGGAGACTTAGCATGGCTGTTACTGTAGAAACTCTTGAAAAGCTGGAGCGCAAGATCACTTTGATCCTGCCCCGTGGCGCGATCCAGTCCGAAGTTGACACCCGCCTGAAGCGCCTGGCACGCACCGTCAAGATGGACGGCTTTCGCCCCGGCAAGGTACCGATGAATGTGGTGGCCCAGCGCTATGGCTACTCGGTCCACTATGAAGTGATGAACGACAAGGTGGGTGAGGCATTCTCAAATGCTGCCAATGAGGCCAAGCTGCGCGTGGCCGGCCAGCCCCGCATCACCGAGAGCGAAGCCGCGCCCGATGGCGAGATGGCTTTTGATGCCGTGTTTGAGGTGTTTCCTGAAGTCCGCATTGCCGACCTTGGCGATGCACAGGTCGAAAAACTCTCGGCATCGGTGGAAGACGCCGCCATCGACAAGACCCTGGACGTACTGCGCAAGCAGCGCCGCACATTCTCCCAGCGCGCCATTGACGCAGCCGCCCAGACGGGAGACCGCGTCACAGTCGACTTTGAAGGCAAGATTGACGGCGAAACCTTTTCCGGCGGCAAGGCCGAAGACTTCCAGTTCATCGTTGGCGATGGCCAGATGCTCAAGGAGTTTGAAGAAGCAGTGCAAGGCATGAAGTCTGGCGAAAGCAAGACCTTCCAGCTAGCGTTTCCGGCAGACTATCACGGCAAGGACGTGGCCGGCAAAACAGCCGATTTCATGGTCACCGTGAAAAAGATCGAAGCGGCCCATCTGCCTGAGGTCAATGCCGCATTGGCGAAGTCCCTGGGCATCGCGGACGCCAGCGTGGATGGTTTGCGCGCCGATATCCGCAAAAACCTGGAGCGTGAAGTCAAAAACCGCCTTCTTGCCCGCAACAAGCAGGCCGCCATGGACGCGCTGGTGGCAAAGTCGGAACTTGATTTGCCCAATTCCACCGTTCAATCCGAGGTGGACCGGATGATTGAAGGTGCCCGCGCCGACTTGAAACAGCGCGGCGTCAAGGACGCCGACAAGGCTCCTATCCCTGATGACCTGTTCCGCCCGCAGGCCGAGCGCCGGGTGCGCTTGGGCCTGGTAGTGGCTGAACTGGTGCGCGCCAATGCACTGCAGGCCAAGCCCGAGCAGATCAAGGCCCATATTGACGATCTGGCGGCCAGCTACGAAAAGCCGGCCGACGTGGTGCGTTGGTATTACAGTGACAATAAGCGCATGGCCGAAGTCGAAGGCGTTGTCATTGAAAACAACGTGACCGAGTTCATTCTTGGCAAAGTCAAAATCTCTGAAAAAGCCATCAGCTTCGATGAGTTGATGGGACAAAACTGAAACACCGGTCTTAGGCCTTGCAGCTGGCTTGGTTGGGCCCCACTTCAAAAGTGGATCCAATTTTTGCAGCCCTTATTGAAAGAACGACATGAACTTACAAAACAGCGCATTTGAAACCCAGGGCCTGGGCATGGTGCCGATGGTGATTGAGCAGTCTGGTCGTGGCGAGCGCTCGTACAACATCTATTCACGCCTGCTCAAGGAGCGCGTTATTTTTCTGGTGGGCCCAGTGAACGACCAGACCGCCAATCTGGTGGTGGCCCAGCTCCTGTTCCTGGAGAGTGAAAACCCTGACAAGGACATCTCGTTCTACATCAACTCGCCTGGTGGCTCGGTGACGGCAGGCATGGCGATTTTTGACACCATGAATTTTGTCAAACCCGACGTGTCCACCCTGTGCACTGGCTTTGCCGCCAGCATGGGCGCATTCCTGATGGCCGCTGGTGCCAAGGGTAAGCGGTTTTCTTTGCCCAACTCCAAGATCATGATTCACCAGCCTTCGGGCGGCAGCCAGGGCCAGGCGACCGAGATTGAAATTCAGGCCCGTGAGATTTTGAAGACACGTGAGCAACTGAATAAAATTCTTGCAGAGCGCACCGGCCAGCCGCTGGAGAGAATCGCGCGCGACACCGAGCGGGATTACTACATGTCCGCCGAAGAGTCCAAGGAATACGGTTTGATTGACCAGGTCATTTCCAAGCGCCCATGATTCATGGCGGGCGTGGGTTGTCTTGGACCGTCCCGTCCCGGCTTCTCCACACGGCCTGTACTGTAGCGGCGAAGCGGTGTTTCCCCTGGACGGGAACCACCGCTTTTATTTGAGTATCATCCAGTAATCCAAGCAATAAGGCACCTTCCACATGGCCGAAAAAAAAGGCTCGTCCAGCGAGAAAACCCTTTACTGCTCTTTCTGCGGTAAAAGCCAGCACGAGGTCAAGAAGCTGATCGCCGGACCTTCGGTCTTCGTGTGCGATGAGTGCATCGATCTGTGCAACGAAATCATCCGCGACGAACTGCCTGCCAATGTGGATGCGCGTGACGCCCGGGGCGAACTGCCCACGCCGGCTGAAATCAAGGCCAATCTCGACAATTACGTCATTGGCCAGGAGCCTGCCAAGCGCACGCTGGCGGTTGCGGTGTACAACCACTACAAACGCCTTCGCCACAAGGAAAAAGCGAAAAAAGACGACGTTGAACTGTCCAAAAGCAACATCCTGCTCATTGGCCCCACCGGGTCTGGCAAGACGCTGCTGGCCCAAACTCTGGCGCGCATGCTGGACGTGCCGTTTGTGATGGCCGACGCCACGACACTGACCGAGGCCGGTTATGTGGGTGAAGACGTTGAAAACATTGTTCTCAAACTGCTGCAAAGCTGCAACTATGAAGTTGAGCGGGCGCAGCGCGGCATTGTCTACATTGATGAGATTGACAAGATATCCCGCAAGTCGGACAACCCATCCATCACGCGCGACGTGTCGGGCGAGGGCGTGCAGCAGGCGCTGCTCAAGCTGATAGAAGGCACCATGGCCAGCGTGCCGCCGCAAGGCGGGCGCAAGCACCCCAATCAGGATTTTGTTCAGATCGACACAACCAACATCCTTTTCATCTGCGGTGGGGCATTCTCGGGGCTTGAAAAAGTCATTGACAACCGAACGGAATCGTCGGGCATCGGTTTCGGTGCCAAGGTCAAGAGCAAGGCGCAGCGCACCCTGACCGAGGTCTTCAAGGATGTGGAGCCCGAAGACCTTATCAAGTTCGGCCTGATTCCGGAACTGGTGGGTCGCATGCCAGTGCTCGCCACGCTGGCGGAGCTTAGCGAAGACGCGCTGGTGCGGATTTTGACCGAACCCAAAAATGCCCTCGTCAAGCAATACGGAAAACTTCTGGCGATGGAAGGGGTGGACCTCGAAATTCGCCCGTCCGCCCTGAAAGCCATTGCCAGAAAGGCGCTGGCCCGCAAGACCGGTGCCCGAGGCCTGCGCTCGATACTTGAGTTGTCACTGATAGACACCATGTTCGAATTGCCCAACACGTCCAACGTTGACAAGGTGGTGGTGGACGAAGCCACCATCGAAGAGAACAAGCCGCCGCTTCTGGTGTACCGGGAAGTGGCCAGGAAAGCCTGAGAACAGGTAACGAAAGAGGTTCCCCATGTCTGGTCATCCCCCACTGCCCGCCATCCCGATCAATCTGCCATTGTTGCCCCTGCGCGACGTGGTGGTGTTCCCGCACATGGTGATCCCGCTGTTTGTGGGTCGGCCCAAGAGCATCAAGGCGCTGGAAGCGGCCATGGAGGCGGAGCGCCGCATCATGCTGGTCGCGCAAAAAACGGCTGCCAAGGATGATCCGCTGGTGTCCGATATGTTCGATGTGGGTTGCGTCTCCACGATTTTGCAGATGCTCAAATTGCCCGATGGCACGGTCAAAGTGCTGGTGGAAGGCCAGCAAAGAGCCTCCATTAACAGCATAGAGGAGGGAGAGCTGCATTTCTCGGCCAACGTCACGCCGGTTGAAGCATTGCCTGAGCCGGTTGACAAACTTCGGGGCAAGTCCAGTGAAATTGAAGCCCTGCGCCGCGCAGTCATGCAGCAGTTTGACTTGTACGTCAAGCTCAACAAAAAAATCCCGCCTGAAATTCTGACCTCGATCTCCAGCATTGACGATGCAGGCCGTCTGGCCGACACCATAGCGGCCCATCTGCCCCTCAAGCTGGAGAACAAGCAGGCCGTGCTGGGCCTTTCTGGCATCAAGGAACGCCTGGAAAACCTGTTTGAGCAAATTGAGCGTGAAGTTGACATCCTCAATGTTGACAAAAAAATCCGTGGCCGGGTCAAGCGGCAGATGGAGAAAAACCAGCGCGATTTTTACCTGAACGAGCAGGTCAAGGCCATCCAGAAAGAGCTGGGCGAGGGTGAGGATGGCGCTGATATCGACGAGATTGAGAAAAAAATCAAGGCCGCCAAAATGCCAAAAGAGGCATTGAAGAAAGCCGAAGGGGAGATGAAGAAGCTCAAGCTGATGTCGCCGATGTCAGCCGAAGCGACTGTCGTGCGCAACTACATCGATGTGCTGTCTGCCTTGCCGTGGGCTGCCAAAACCAAAATCAAGCACAACTTGACCAACGCCGAAACGGTGCTCAACGAAGATCATTTTGGGCTGGACCGCGTCAAGGACCGAATTCTGGAATACCTTGCGGTGCAGCAGCGCGTAGACAAAGTCAAGGCCCCAATTTTGTGCCTGGTCGGCCCGCCCGGCGTGGGTAAGACTTCGCTGGGCCAGTCGATTGCCAAGGCCACGGGCCGCAAGTATGTTCGCATGGCGCTGGGCGGCATGCGCGACGAAGCCGAGATTCGCGGCCACCGGCGCACGTACATCGGTGCCATGCCGGGCAAGGTGCTGCAAAGCCTCTCAAAAGTGGGCACCCGCAACCCGCTGTTTTTGCTCGATGAGATCGACAAACTGGGCACCGACTTCCGGGGCGACCCCTCAAGCGCGCTGCTGGAGGTGCTTGACCCCGAGCAGAATCACAAGTTTGGCGACCACTATGTGGAAGTTGACTTTGACCTCAGCGACGTGATGTTCGTGGCGACGTCAAACTCCATGAACATTCCGCCCGCACTGCTGGACCGCATGGAGGTCATTCGCCTGTCGGGCTAGACCGAAGACGAGAAGACCAGCATTGCCTGCAAGTACCTGCTGCCCAAGCAGTTGAAGAACAATGGCGTCAAGGAAGAAGAGCTGCTGGTCACAGAAGAAGCCGTGCGTGACATCGTGCGCTACTACACGCGAGAAGCGGGTGTACGCTCGCTGGAACGCGAACTGTCCAAAATCTGCCGCAAGGTGGTGAAGGGTCTGCAGCTCAAGAAAATGACGCCCCAGGTCAAGGTGAATGGCGACAACCTCAACGATTTTCTTGGCGTGCGCAAATTCAACTATGGCCGCGCCGAAGAGCAGAATCAGGTCGGCCAGGTGGTGGGGCTCGCGTGGACCGAAGTCGGCGGTGATTTGCTGACGATTGAAGCGGCACTTATGCCGGGCAAAGGCGTGATTACGCGCACGGGCTCGCTGGGTGACGTGATGAAAGAGTCGGTCGAAGCCGCGCGTACCGTGGTACGCAGCCGCGCGCGCCGCCTGGGCATCAAGGATGAAGTGTTCGAGAAAAAAGACATCCACATCCACGTGCCTGATGGTGCAACACCCAAAGACGGCCCCAGCGCAGGTGCCGCCATGACCACGGCGTTTGTGTCGGCGCTGACTGGCATTCCAGTGCGCGGCGATGTGGCGATGACAGGCGAAATCACCCTGCGTGGCGAGGTGACCGGCATCGGCGGCCTGAAAGAGAAACTGCTGGCCGCGCTGCGGGGCGGCATCAAGACGGTCATTATTCCCGAAGAAAATGCCAAGGACTTGCAGGAGATTCCTGAGAACGTGAAAAACAGCCTTGAAATCGTGCCGGTGCGCTGGATAGACAAGGTGCTCGAGATTGCATTGGAGCGCATTCCCACGCCGCTGCCGGATGACGAGCCCGCTGTGGCTGCGATATCTTCAGACGTCGGTGCGGCGGTTGCAGCGGCAGCGGTCACGCCGGAGCTGGATATTGGCGGGACCATCAAGCATTGAGCGAGGGAGTGCGATTCAAAGTGATGTGTCGTAGAGTATCGGCTCATGTTCAACAGACGGAAGTGGGCAAGCAATGGCAAATCTGCAACTCAGCGACGAGGAAATGAATCAAAAATTGCACGCGCACCCGCAAATTCGAGAGCGCATAGCCTCGCTTCTGTCGGTGGTTGAGGCGCAGGCAGGCGGCTTGCGGCGTGCCTGCGATGCAGAAGAACGCTTGGTTGAAGAGATCCGGCGCATGGGCCAAGAAGCCATGCAAGCCTGGGCGCTTGGACAAGTGCATCAAACCGAGCAAGAAGTGCGTCGCACAGGGCGAGCCCATCGAGACGGTAAAAAAAACTTCGCTGGCACACCACCTTTGGCGACATCTGCGTCGACGAGCCCCAATATCGCAGCACCAGCAAGCGCATCCGCCCCTTTGCCCAAAGTGCGCAGGTAAGCCAGCGCGGCTGCTCTCGGCTCTTGCAGCGGGCCGTGACCGACTTTGGGGCCGACCTGCCCTATGCCAAAGCGATGGACAAACTGGTCGAACACTACGGCATCGTGCTGGCCGAGAGCACGATCCGGCGGGTCACGCAGGCACATGGGCAAACGATCTGCAAGCGCAACCAAGGCAAACCGCTTGGGCTGCCCAAGCGTGTAGCGCCACAGCAAACCTTCATCGTCCAGATGGACGGCACCATGGTGCCTACAGTACGCACTGACAGCACGCAGGCAGACAAGCGCAAAGGCAAAAGCGTGCAATGGCAAGAGGCCAAAGTAGGCTTGGCCCATGTTCAGGGCAGCAAAGAGCTGACCTATGCAGCGACCTTGCTGGGCAGCGTGGAGGCCGCAGGCAGGCAGCTACGGGCCTGCGCCAAAAGGGCCGGCTTTGGCAAAGGCCACCGGGTGCATGGCGTGGGTGACGGGGCAACCTGGATTGCGCATCAGGTCAAAGAGCACTTTGGCAGCCAGGGCAGCTACTTGGTGGACTTCTTCCACGTATGCGATTACCTCAACGCTGCCGCCCATGCCATCGAACCCGAGGCAGCGGCCCGGGCCCAATGGATGCAAACGCAAAAGGAGCGGCTCAAAACGCAGGGCCTGGGCTCGCTGCTCAACGGATTGCACGCCCATCTGGAGCCCGCAGACACAGCCGACGAGTTGGCCCCGGTGCGTCGCTGCCATCGCTACCTCAGTCACCGGCAAGACCAGCTGGACTATGAGGGGGCCTTGCGCCAAGGTTTACCCATCGGGTCAGGGGAGATTGAAAGCGCGCACCGATACCTCGTCCAAAAGCGCCTGAAGCTGCCAGGCTCGTGGTGGACGCCAGAAAACGCCGAGCACATGTTGGCGCTGAGGGTCAGTCGGTTCAACGGCGAGTGGCAAAGTTACTGGGCTACCAACTACC
>JAYVNK010000362.1:0-11621 GCA_043758475.1 Comamonadaceae bacterium
GCAAGTCAAAACGCGTGACAGCAGAGCACGTCAAAACACATAGTGATCCACCAGCAGCGCAGCAAACAGCAGGCTCAGGTGGATCAGCGAAAAACGGAAGGTCTTACGCGCCAGCGCTTCCGAGTAATTGCGCCAGAGCCGAAAAGCATAGACGCAAAAATACACGCTGAGCACCACAGCGGCGGCCAGGTAAATCCACGAACTCATGCCATAGACAAACGGCAGCAGGCAGGCCGCAAACAGCACCAGCGTGTAGAGCCAGATTTGCAGCCGCGTGAATTCGCTTCCGTGCGTGACGGGCAGCATCGGCAGGCCCGCCTTGCGGTAGTCTTCCACGCGGTACAGGGCCAGCGCCCAGAAGTGCGGCGGCGTCCACAAAAAAATGATGAGGAACAGAATCAGCGCCTCCGGGCCGACCTCGCCCGTCATCGCGGCCCAGCCCAGTACCGGCGGCATGGCGCCCGAGGCACCGCCAATCACAATGTTTTGGGGCGTGAGCGGTTTGAGGATGACGGTGTAGATGACCGCATAGCCCACAAACGTGGCAAAAGTCAGCCACATGGTCAGCGGGTTGACCCAGATGTACAAAATCGCCGAGCCAGCCACGCACAGCACGGCGGAGAACAGCAGCGTCTGCCCGTCCGGCAGGTCGCCACGCGCCGTGGGCCGCCACGAGGTGCGCTTCATTTTGGCGTCAAGGCCCTTTTCAACAATGCAGTTGAAGGCCGCTGCCGCTGCCGACACCAGCCAGATGCCCAGGCAGGCAATCAGCGCCAGTTTGACATCGGCCAGACGCGGCACACCTGGCACGGCCAGCACCATGCCAATCAGCGCACAGAACACGATGAGCTGGATCACGCGGGGTTTGGTGAGCGCATGGAATTGCCGCAGGGGGGTGCGCCAGTCGCGCGGTTCGGCGGGCGGCGGTGACACGCCTGCGCCCCTCGTCCCACTGTTCGCCGCGCCAGCGCCTGCAACGTCGTCCGGCACGGCCTTCTGCATTGCCTCGTGACGGGGCAGCGCGCGGCCTTTGTCTGGCGCGTCGCTCATGGGTTGAGCCCCGGAACATTCATGCTGCGAGTATGCATCGCGGCCGGATCGCTGCCATCGCTCTGTTGGCTGTGGCGGGTGTGGCCAGCGCGACTGGCGCAGACCACCCACGTCATCACCACCACCAGCGCGCCCGCGCCGCCGGTGTGCAGCAGGGCTGCCAGCAGCGGCCAGTCCAGCACCACGTTGCTCAAGCCCGTGGCCAGTTGCAGGCCGATCAGCACGGTAATCCAGCGCGAGGGGGTGCGCAGGCCGGAAACGCTGGCATTTGCCCCACCACTGACGCCGTTCAGCACCCAGGCCAACACAGCGCCGACCAGCAGCACAACCGCTGCCATCATGCGGTGCGCGTAGTGAATTGCTGTGAGGGCCGCAAAGCCAATGTGCTCGCCCTGCTGGGTAAAGCCCAGCCTGCGCCAGAGCTGGAAGCCCTGATCAAAATCCATCTCGGGCCACCAGCTTTTCTGGCAGCGCGGGAACTCGTTGCAGGCCAGCACTGCGTAGTTGGTGCTAACCCAGCCGCCCAGGGCAATCTGCACCGCCAGCAGCACAAAAGTCGCCCAGATCAGGGTGCGCACTGCCGGGCTGACAGGCACCGGCACTTTACCCGTGTGAAACTGATGCTGCCGCACCACCTGCATGCACAGCAATGCCAGCAGCACCAAGCCACCCATCAGGTGCAGCGTGACGATGGCGGGGAATAGCTTCATCGTGACGGTGAGCGCGCCAAACGCGCCTTGCAGGCACACCCACGCCAGCGTGGCGGTGGCGAGCCACGGGCTGGTTCCAGTGGCGCTTGACGCAAAATTTGGACCATCGTTTTTCAGAGCCGCATTGGCAGATCGCGAGGCACGCTTGCGGCCAGGTGCCAGCCAGCTTGCCACCGCAAGCACCAGAATCAGCACGCCCACGCCGGAGGCGAGGTAGCGGTGAACCATCTCGATCCAGGCTTTGTTGCGCGTGACCGGCCCGGTGGGCATGGCCGACTGCGCCACGGCTATATCGGCCTGCGCGCCCAGCGGACTGGCATTGCCGTAGCAGCCAGGCCAATCCGGGCAGCCCAAACCAGAGTCCGTCAGCCGCGTGAACGCGCCAAACAGCACCAGATCGAAGGTGAGAAACAGCGTGACCAGAGTCAACGCATGCAGCCGCTGGGTGCGGGAGCCATTGCGCTTGCGCCACCCTACCCAAACCAGAGGCACAGCGGCCAGCGCCACGCCGACGAGCATCATGCGTGCCAATGGAGACAGGTCGTACAGGATTTGCGCATTCATGGCTGGCGGCCTGGCTGGTCCCAGGAGTCTGAGGCGCGCAGCAGGCGCTCAATGTCGCGCTTGGCTTTGGCGGCTGCAGGCAGGTCCAGCCCGGCGGGAAAGCGCATCATCCAGTTGCCCATGGGGTCAACCAAATACAGGTGCTCTGCCAATTGATGACCCGGCGATGGTTGTAGCCAGCTGCCCAACTGTTGCTGCGGCACCCGCAGTACGGCAGCGCCGCTCAAGGAACCCGCTAGCGCCTCGCGCAGCTTCGGCTGCACCGGCTGGTCGTCACTGACGAGCCAGACCCAGTCCAGCCGATCCTTGTTTTTGCCCAGGCTTTCGCGCAACTGGCGCTGCAAGTACAGGTGGCCGGTGCAGGCGTCATCACACGCGCCGCCAGCCACACTCACCAGCAGCCACTGGCCTTTGAGCGCGCGCAGGTTGCTGGCCTGCCCCGCCAGATTGACAGCCAGCTGGTCTGGCAAGGGTCGCTGCGGGTCAATCAGCTCGCCAAAATTGCGGCGCCCATCGGGACGGACCACGTAGTACATGAAATACGATGCAACGACGGGCGCGGCGCACACCAGCAGCACCAGAATCATTTTCCAGCGGCCTGTGGCTGTGCGCTGGCCGTCGCTGTCCAGCGTCTGCTCTGGGCTGGGCATGGAATGCACGGTCAGGCCCAGGGCGTGGTCGCCCTCCGGCAGAGCCGCGCCACGTCCGTTAGGTGCGGCGCGGGGAAATGAATCGTTTGCCAATTTGAAACCAGACATAAAGAATTGCAATCAGGGTGCTCAGGCCAAACCATTGAAAGGCGTACCCATAGTTTTTCGCGGAACCGGTACTCGCCACCGGCCATTCACGCAGCAGGCCTTCGGTGGCCGCACCGGTCTGCTGAACGGTGACATCCAGCAGCAGGGCCAAGCCAGTTTCGCCCCTGAACTGTGCCAAGTCCAGATTTTGCCGGATCAACCCGCGCTCAGGCGCACCCAGCTCGTATAGCTTGGATGGCGGCGGGGCGATGCGGCCTTCGATCTCCACTGCACCGGGGGGCGCTGCAATGGCGGGCACGCTGGCACGGTCCATGAAATTGCGCGCCACCCAGCCGCGCTGCACCAGCACGGCCTGGGCGCTACCTTCCAGCAGCAACGGGGTGAGCACATACAGCCCCGGCTTGGCGTTCATCTGGCGGTTGTCCAGGAAAACCGTCCGGTCTGCCACCCAGGTGCCGCGCAGATTGACAGTTCTGTGAAGCGCTTTTGCGACACCTTCCACACCTGCAACGCCTCCCACATCGGACAAGGCAGCCAGGCTGCGGTTGTCCAGGCGCGGCTGCTGGCCCTTGCTGTCAATGGCGGCTTGCAGGCTCTCCTTTTGCGCGGCCCGCGACAACTGCCAGCGCCCCAAGGACAGCGTGGCAAGCAACGCCAGCACAGAGGCCATGGTGATCAACCAAAACCTGGAACGCGCCGTCACGGGATAATCCAGGTTATGAAATACTTTGTCATGTTCGCGTTTGTGCTGATCCTCGGCAGCCTGGGCAGCGCCCTGTTCTTCATGATGCGCGGCAATAAGCAACGCGACCCGCAGGGAACCCTGGCAGACCAGCGCAAATCGGTCAACATGCTGCGCGCCCTGGCGCTGCGTGTGGGGTTTTCAATTATTCTGTTTGTCTGCATCTTGATTGCGTGGAAGCTGGGCTACATCCAGCCGACAGGCATACCCGCTGGCGCATGACTACAGGGAACCCACTGCACTGAGTGGACTGGCCCGTGACCCATCAAAAAAGGCACCGCAAACGGTGCCTTTTTCATCCGCCTTGCGCAAGCGCCTATAGCCAGTAAACCAGCAGGTAGAGACCCAGCCACACTACGTCCACAAAGTGCCAGTACCAGGCCGCGCCTTCAAAGCCAAAGTGGCGCTCGGCCGTGAAATGCCCTTTTCGCAGGCGCAGCGTGATGAACAGCAGCATCAGCATGCCGACAAACACGTGAAAGCCGTGAAACCCGGTGAGCATGAAGAAGGTGGAGCCGTAAGCGCCTGACGACAGCTTGAGGTTGAGCTCGTGGTAGGCATGATAGTACTCATATCCCTGAACGCCCAGGAAAGTCACGCCCAGCAAAACGGTGAGCCACATGAAACCAATCGTGCGGCTGCGGTTGCCATGCTGCAGGGCATGGTGCGCAATGGTCAGCGTCACGCCAGACGACAGCAGCAGCGCGGTATTGATGGTGGGCAGCCAGAACGGTGTCATCGTGGTGAAGGGTTCCACAATGTTCGCAGGCGAACCGGTGGCACCCGCCGCCAGGCTGGGCCAGACGGCCTTGAAATCCGGCCACAGCAAGGCGTTCTCCAAGCTGCCCAACGCGGGCAGGGAATGCGCGCGCGCCCACCACAAGGCGGTGAAGAACGCGCCGAAGAACATCACTTCCGAAAAAATGAACCAGCTCATGCTCCAGCGGAAGGAGATGTCGACCTTGTGGCCGTACTGGCCGCTTTCGCTCTCGCCAATCGACTGGCTGAACCACTGGAACAGCACGACGAACAGCCACAGCAACCCAAACACCATGGACCACTTGCCCCAGTCGGTGCCATTCATCCACTGGGCCCCGCCAAAAAAAGTGAAAAACAGGCCGATGGACGCCATGAACGGATGGCGCGACGGGCTGGGCACAAAGTAGTAAGGCGTTGCGCCGTGTGTGGTTGAGCTCATTTCAGCTTGTTTCCTTGCAAATCTCTAAAAATCAATGACTATACGAATGCTTGTGTCCGAACCGCTATTTCAACACCACCCAATTGACCAGAACCACCAGTGCCATGACCAGAAGCACCACACCTGCAAAAGCCGCCAGGATGATGTGAAGCGGGTTGGCGCTGGCCAAGTCTTGCTGGTAGTCGCTGTTTTTGCGTATGCCAAAAAATGACCACGCCACCATTTTGATGCTGCGCCCGAAGGACATTGCGGGCCGCTTCACTTGAGGGGACGGGCCTTGCGGTGTCAAGCGCCTGCTCCTGATGTCACGGGGGTGGCTTGCGCCGTTGGGGCAGCAGGGGTTTTGCTTCCTACTTCAAAAAACGTGTACGACAGGGTAATGGTGGACACGTCCTTGGACAGTTTGCCGTCAATCACAAAAACCACTGGCCACTGCTTTTTCTCGCCCGGGTCCAGCGTGTACTGGTTGAAGCAAAAGCACTCCAGCTTGTTGAAGTAAGGTGCGGCCTGGTGGGGTGCATAACTGGGGATGGCTTGCGCCGACATGCGCCTGTTTTGCGTATTCTGAAACTCATACACCACGGTCATCAACTCACCCGGGTGCGCCTGCACCGAGCTTTTTTGTGGCTTGAATTTCCACGGGCCCCGGGCATTGGCATCAAATTCAACGGTGATGGTGCGGCTCAAGTCCACTTGCGTATTGGCAGCCACCCTGGACTGGCCGGGTAGATTGCGTTCGCCGAGCGCCAGAATGTTGATTCCAGTAATTGCGCAGATGGCCTTGTACAGCGGCACCATGGCATAGCCAAAACCAAACATGCCCGCCGTCACAATGACCAGCTTGCCCAGCATCTTGGCATTTTCAATGCGCAGGTTCATGTGCTATTTGCCCAGCAGGAACATCTTGACGACGAAGCCCACGAAAAAGACCAGCGCGACCGAGGCCAGGATGAGGCCCGTTTTGACGTTGGCCTTTCTTTGGTCAGTGTTACGAAGCGATGGTTGCTCGATTTGCATGGGAGTGTCCGCAACCAACCTGCTTAAGCAAGCACTTTGGTGGCCGCCGCATTCAGCTTGGGCGGTGTCTCAAAGGTATGGAAGGGCGCGGGTGACGGTACTTCCCACTCCAGGCCTTCGGCACCTTCCCAGGGCCGCTGCGGCGCTTTTTCACCCTTGCCCAGCATGCCCGGCAACACGATGAAGAAGAAGAAGTAAACCTGCGCCGCACCGAAGAAGAACGCGCCAATGGAGGCCACCATGTTGAAGTCAGCAAACTGCATGGGGTAATCAGCATAGCGGCGCGGCATGCCAGCCAGGCCCAGAAAGTGCATGGGAAAGAAGGTGACGTTGAACGCAACCAGCGACCACCAGAAGTGGATCTTGCCGCGCGTCTCGTTGTACATCACGCCGGTCCACTTCGGCGACCAGTAGTAATAGCCAGCGAACATTCCGTACAGCGACCCTGCCACCAGCACGTAGTGGAAATGGGCCACCACGTAGTAGGTGTCCTGCAGCTGGATGTCGATCGGCGCCATCGCCAGAATCAAGCCCGTGAAGCCGCCCATGGTGAACACGAAGATGAAGCCCACGGCAAACAGCATCGGCGTCTCAAACGTCATGGAGCCCTGCCACATGGTGGCGATCCAGTTGAAAATCTTGACGGCGGTCGGCACCGCAATCAGCATTGTCGCGTACATGAAAAACAGCTGGCCCGTGACCGGCATGCCCGTGGTGAACATGTGGTGCGCCCAAACGATGAAGGACAGAATGGCAATGCTCGACGTGGCATACACCATGGAGGCATAGCCAAACAGGCGCTTGCGGGCGAAGGCTGGCACGATCTGGCTGATGATGCCGAAGGCCGGCAAAATCATGATGTAAACCTCAGGGTGGCCAAAGAACCAGAAGATGTGCTGGAACATCACCGGGTCGCCGCCGCCAGCGGGGTTGAAGAAGCTGGTGCCAAAGTGGCGGTCGGTCAGCGTCATGGTGATGGCACCGGCCAGCACCGGCATCACGGCAATCAGCAGGTAGGCGGTGATCAGCCAGGTCCAGCAGAACATCGGCATTTTCATCAAGGTCATGCCGGGCGCGCGCATGTTCAGGATGGTCACAATGATGTTGATGGAGCCCATGATGGAGCTGGCACCCAGAATGTGCAACGCAAAAATGCCGGCGTCCATCGACGGGCCCATTTGCAGCGTGAGGGGCGCGTAAAACGTCCAACCCGCAGCGGGTGCGCCGCCGGGCATGAAGAACGAGCCCAATATCAGGATGCCGGCAGGAATCAGCAGCCAGAAACTGAAGTTGTTCATGCGGGCAAACGCCATGTCGGGCGCGCCAATTTGCAGCGGCACCATCCAGTTGGCAAAGCCGACGAAGGCCGGCATGATGGCACCAAACACCATGATCACACCGTGCATGGTGGTGAGCTGGTTGAAGAGGCCAGGGTTGACCAGTTGCAGGCCAGGCTGGAACAGCTCGGCACGGATGATCAGTGCCAGCACGCCGCCAATCATCAGCATGGTGAAGGCAAACAGCAAATACAGGGTGCCGATGTCTTTGTGGTTGGTGGCATAGACCCAACGCCGCCAGCCCGCCGGGGCACCGTGGTCGTGGTGGTCGTCATGGGCGTGATCATGGTGGTCTAGTACGGCGCTCATGCTGGTTTCCTTCTTGTTTCGCTAAATTCTCTGGACATTCTCTGGACATTCTCTGAACATCCGCTGGACAGTTCTGATGCGGGTGGCGGCGGCTTTGGGCATCTGGTCAAGGCTTGTGCTATTTGCCGCGCGCGGCGGTAATTTCTGCAGGTTGCACCAGTTGGCCGGTCTTGTTGGACCAGGTGTTTTTTGTGTAGGTGATGACGGCGGCCAAATCAGTGTCGCTAAGCTGCTTCCACGACGGCATCGCCCCATTGTTTTGCCCATTCAGCAAAACGGCGATCTGCTTGGCGTGGTCTGCATCCAGCACCACGGCTGCGCCGTCCAATGCCTTGATGGGACCAGCGCCCTTGCCCGTGGGCTGGTGGCAGGCGGCGCAGTTGGCGGCGTACACTTTTTCGCCACGTGCGGTAATGTCCTGCGCGGTCCAGACCTTGGTGGGGTCATCGGCTTTGGCAGCCAGGGCCTTTTTCTCTACGTCAACCCACTTTGAATAGTCTTCAGCGGACACCACCTTCACGTGGATTGGCATGTAGGCGTGCTCTTTGCCGCACAACTCCTGGCACTGGCCATGGTAGTCGCCAATTTTTTCGGCCCGGAACCAGGTGTCACGCACAAACCCTGGAATGGCATCCTGCTTGATGCCAAACGAGGGCACCGCAAAAGCGTGGATCACATCGTTGGACGTGACGATGATGCGCACTTTCTTGTTGACGGGCACCACCAGCGGCTTGTCCACCTTGAGCAGGTAATCATCGACCACCTGGCCCGCTTTGGGGCCGCCGTTATTGGACATCTCGCGGTGGGTGGCATCCAGCGTGGAAATGAAGCCAATGCCCTCGCCCTCGCCCTTGATGTAGTCATAACCCCACTTCCACTGCATGCCGGTGGTCTTGATGGTCAGGTCGGCATTGGTGGTGTCTTTCATGGCCACAATCACCTTGGTGGAAGGCAGCGCCATCAAAATCACGATGACGAATGGCACGATGGTCCAGATGATCTCCACCGTGACCGATTCGTGGAAATTGGCGGCCTTGTGCCCGACCGATTTGCGGTGCTTCCAGATCGAATAAAACATCACGCCAAACACCGCCAGAAAAATGACGGTGCAAAGACTCATCATGAACCAGTGCAGCCAGGCCTGTTCTTCGGCGATTTTTGTCACTGCGGGGTGCAGGTTGAGCTGGCGCACGGCTGGGCCGCCCGGCAGGTCGCCCACCGCATGCACCGCCGTGAATGCGACCGAGCCGGCCCATGCGGATGCCGCCAACAGCGGACGGGACAGTTTGTTCAAAATACTCATCATCGTGTTACTTCTTCAATGCCTTGATAACTGGATAACCCAACCACTAACCCAACCATGAACCCAACCAAAAACTCTCTCGCCAAAACTCACAACTTCAATGGCTGCGAAGCGCCATCCTGATCTCCTGCGCCAGCGCTGGCCGCAATTCCGGCCTGACATAGCGCCCCACGTTGATGGAACGGCCCTGGGCCGACAGCTCAATCAGCGACCCATCCCCTGTGCGTGGCTCAACCCGCACCCATTCGCGCCGAAACTCGGCCCGTTGCCTCTTGCCGCCGTTGTCCAGCTCAACCACCAGTTGCGGGCCGGTGAGGTAAATCCGCTCGCCATCGGTGGCGTGGCGCGCATACACCAGAAAAGCCGCGCCCACCGCAATCAGTTCAGCCCAGGCAAATGGCAAGATCAGCGTCGCGCCCAAAAACCAGAACGCGGTGCCAATGCCCAAGGACACGATGCACAGGGAGGCGTAAAGCAAACCCAGTTGCGCGGGTGTGACGGAGCAATTGCGCCGCAAAAACCACTGGATGTTTTGACCTTGCACGGTAGCGAAGCGAAAAACCAAATTTGACACGCGTTTTGCCTGGGCGACATCGCATCAAGGTCAGTTGACGCAACTGGACTAAGGGGAAATACCCTCAAATTCGTAAGCAAGGCATTGTAGCCCAGACACTTTGGCCCCAATCGTCGGCTCCCGCCATTCAGCTTGCGGGTTTTGTGGTTTTACCCTGGGCCAGTGCCAGCCGCATGTCATCCAGTGACATCGTAGCCTCTGGCCGGGCGCGCAGGCGGGGTGCGGGCTTGAGCGCGTGGCCATAAATAACCTCGAACGTGAGTGTGAGCGGGCTATTGCCTGCGCCAGCGCCACTGTCAACGCCACCTTCGCCGCCAACACCCACTTTGCCTGGCGCTTGCAAATGCCGGGTCATCTCGTGATGCAACTGCCGCTGCCACTGCCGCCCGCGCAAACTTCCGAACCGCGCCGGGTGCAAGTTGCGGCCCAAGTGGCGCAGCTCAGCCAGCAGGCGCTGTGGCGTTGCAAAACTCAAAGTGATGCGCTCCATGTCCATCACCGGCTCTGCAAAGCCCGCCGCCACCAGCATGTCGCCCCAATCGTGCATGTCGGTGAACTGATGCGACGGCGCCGGCCAGCCCAGGCGATGGTACAGCTCGCGCAACTCGCGAAGGGTGTCTGGCCCCAGACAGGAAAACATCAAAAATCCGTCAACCGCCACAGCCCGGTGCCATTGGGCGATCAGGGCCTGCGGGTCGGCTGCCATGTGCAGCGCCATGTTGGACCACACCATTTGCACCGACGCATCGGGTGGCGTCTCGATGCGGGTTGCAGCGCCCGTCCACCGGCGCAGGTTCCACCATGGTTTTACTACTGAATTAATAGCTATTTGTGCACTATGGACAAGGGCCTCGACGATAAAACACTCCGAATCTGGATATTTCCTTGCCACCAGCGCATGCCCGTGCAAACCCCCACGCACGGGCCCCCAATCGGCCCAGGCGGCCGGTTGCAGCTTGATCCACCCCAGACGCTCCGCCATGCGGCCCGCCACCTCCTCATGCAGCCACGGCGACGGCGTGATCAGCATGTCGTGCCAGCGCGCGGCGGCGGTGGCGTCGATGGTGGGGGGGCGCTCGGTGGGCATGTACGACGAGTATATTGACACGATGTTCCGCGCATTGCTCAAAAGGGCATCCACCACCATCCCCAGCCAGTGTGCCGTGTGCCACGCCTGGCCCGCCCAGCCGGTGTGCGAGGCCTGCGTGGTACGTTTCGCCCAACCGCAGCCGCGCTGCCAGACCTGCGCCCTGCCCGTGCCGGCAGGCGTCGCACGCTGCGGCGCGTGCATCCGACAGCCGCCGCCGCTGGATGCCTGCGTGGCGGCGGTTGCCTACGCTTACCCCTGGTCAGACTTGATCACCAGCTATAAATTCAACAGCAACCCAGGCCGGGCTGCGACGTTTGCCACGCTGCTGCGCAGCACGCCATGGGCGCAACCTGCGCTGGACGGCGCCGACCTGCTGGTGCCGATGCCACTGTCCAGGCAGCGCCTGCGAGCCCGGGGCTTCAACCAGGCGCTGATTCTGGCGCGGGCGCTCCAGCCCTGCAAGACCGACAGCAGCGTGCTGCTGCGCATCAAGGACACCCCTGCCCAAAGCGCGCTGGCCCGCAATGAGCGCCTGTTAAGCGTGAAGGACGCGTTTGCCGTAGACCCTCTTCTGGCAGCGCGCGTGCGCGGCAAACGCATTGTGCTGGTGGATGACGTCATGACCAGCGGCGCATCGATATACGCCGCAGCCCTCGCCCTGCGTGCCGCAGGCGCTATGCATATTACTGGCATGGTGATAGCCAGAACTGAATGAGCCCCCACGCGACAATCGCTGCCATGTTCAACATCGTCCTGGTCGAGCCCGAAATACCGCCCAACACGGGCAACGTGATCCGGCTGGCAGCCAACACGGGATGTACCCTGCACCTTGTTGAGCCTTTGGGGTTTTCGATGGACGACAAGCAATTGCGCCGCGCCGGGCTGGACTACCACGAGTACGCCAAACTCAAGCGCCATGCCAGCTGGCAGACTTTTCTGGACACCGAACAGCCGGCACGGGAGCGCCTG
>JAYVNK010000363.1:0-3777 GCA_043758475.1 Comamonadaceae bacterium
TGGCGCGCAGCTTGGCACCCACCACCTCAATCTGGTGCTCGGAATTCAAACGGCGGCGGCTCAACAGCGTTGGCGCACCGGCCTTGTTTTCCAGAATGAAACTCTTGGCGTATTCGCCCGTCTGGATGTCTTTGAGCACCTGCTTCATGACCTTCTTGGTCTCGTCTGTGACGATGCGCGGACCCGTGACGTATTCACCGTACTCGGCGTTGTTGGAGATGGAGTAGTTCATGTTGGCAATGCCGCCCTCATAAATCATGTCCACGATCAACTTCAACTCATGCAGGCATTCAAAATACGCCATCTCAGGCGCGTAACCGGCTTCCACCAGCGTCTCAAAACCGGCCTTGATCAGCTCGACCGTGCCGCCGCACAAAACGGCTTGCTCGCCAAACAGGTCGGTCTCGGTTTCTTCGCGGAAGTTGGTCTCGATGATGCCGGCCTTGCCGCCGCCGTTGGCCATGGCATAGGAGAGCGCCAGGTCGCGGGTGCGGCCGGATTTGTCTTGGTGCACAGCGATCAAATGGGGCACGCCGCCGCCTTGGGCATACGTGCCGCGCACGGTGTGGCCAGGGGCCTTGGGCGCCACCATCCACACGTCCAGGTCAGCGCGCGGCGTGACCAGCCCGTAGTGCACGTTGAAGCCATGCGCAAAGACCAGGGAGGCGCCCTGCTTGATGTTGGGTTCGACGTCGTTTTTGTAGACTTCGCCAATTTGCTCGTCGGGCAGCAAGATCATCACCACATCGGCGGCCTTGACCGCATCAGCGACTTCAGCGACTTTCAGGCCGGCTTTGCCAACCTTGTCCCAAGACGCGCCACCTTTGCGCAACCCGACCACGACTTTGACGCCGCTGTCGTTCAAATTCTGAGCATGGGCGTGGCCCTGACTGCCATAGCCGATGATGGCCACGGTTTTGCCCTTGATCAGGCTCAGATCACAATCCTTGTCGTAAAAAACTTTCATCTTATTTCTCCTGTTGAAAAAAACCAAATCAAATAGCTAAAAGGGCAATTTCCCGCCGGGCCATGCCAGGGGAAATTAGCTCCCTCGGGGAGCAGCGAACCACACTGAGAGGGAGCGTGGGGGCAACATGCAAAACGCTAGTACGAACCGTTGGAATCAAACTCGCAGGATTCTCTCACCCCGCCCGATGCCGCTGGAACCCGTGCGCACGGTTTCCAGAATCGCGCCGCGCTCAATCGCTTCCAGAAACGCATCGTTTTTGGACTGGACACCCGTCAGTTCAATGGTGTAGCTTTTCTCGGTGACGTCGATAATGCGGCCCCGGAAGATATCCGCCATGCGTTTCATCTCTTCGCGCTCTTTGCCAACGGCGCGCACCTTGACCATCATCAACTCGCGCTCGGTGTAGCTGCCTTCAGTCAGGTCCACCACCTTGACGACTTCAATCAGCCGGTTCAGATGCTTGGTGATCTGCTCAATGACGTCGTCGGAGCCAGAGGTCTGGATCGTCATGCGCGACAGCGTGGGGTCTTCAGTGGGTGCCACAGTGAGGGACTCGATGTTGTAACCACGGGCTGAAAACAGGCCGACCACGCGGGACAGCGCGCCGGGTTCGTTTTCAAGCAAAACTGCAATGATGTGTTTCATAAGAATAGATTCCTCTTTTCGCCGCCCTCCCCCGCACACGGTAATGTGCAGGCTTGGCGGGCAATAGATTCGTCAAAAGGTTGGGTTTCGAAAAGCTGCTGAACTTGCGTTTGAAATAGTAAACCGCGCGATCAGAGCAACGTCAATTACTATACTATTTATAGCTACTTATGCATGCTACACAAGGGCTACAGGCATTTTTTTCACTATTTTTATAAATCTTCACTCCCCAGCAGCATTTCTGTGATGCCCATGCCCGCCTTGACCATCGGGTAGACGTTCTCGGTCGGGTCGGTGCGGAAATCCATGAACACGGTGCGGTCCTTCAGCTTGCGGGCCTCGCGCAATGCGCCCTCCACGTCACCTGGCTTCTCGATCAGCATGCCCACGTGACCATAGGCCTCGGCCAGCTTCACAAAGTTGGGCAGCGCGTCCATGTAGCTGTGGCTGTAGCGGCCTTCGTAATCAATCTCCTGCCACTGGCGCACCATGCCCAGGTAGCGGTTGTTGAGCGAGACAATCTTGATCGGCGTGTTGTACTGCAGGCAGGTCGACAGCTCCTGGATGCACATCTGCACCGAGCCTTCACCGGTGATGCAAAACACCTCGGATTCAGGCTTGGCCAGCTTGATGCCCATGGCGTAGGGAATGCCCACGCCCATGGTGCCCAGACCGCCGGAATTGATCCAGCGGCGCGGCTCATCGAACCGGTAATACTGCGCCGCCCACATCTGGTGCTGGCCCACGTCCGAGGTAATGTAGGTGTCAGCATCTTTGGTCATGTTCCAGAGCGTCTCCACCACATACTGCGGCTTGATCACATCGCCCTTGCCCATGCTGTACTTGAGGCAGTTGCCCTTGCGCCAGCCTTCAATGGTGTCCCACCAGGCACCCAGCGCATTGGCGTCCGGCCTGGCCGTGCCCTCTTTGATCATGGCAATCATCTCGGTCAGCACGTCTTTCACGTCGCCCACAATGGGGATGTCCACCTTCACGCGCTTGGAGATGCTGGAGGGGTCAATGTCGATGTGGATGATCTTGCGCTCGTTCTGCGCAAAGTGCTTGGGGTTGCCAATGACGCGGTCGTCAAAGCGGGCCCCCACGGCGAGCAGCACGTCGCAGTTTTGCATGGTGTTGTTGGCTTCCACCGTGCCGTGCATACCCAGCATGCCCAAGAATTTGCGGTCGCTGGCCGGGTACGCGCCCAGGCCCATCAGGGTGTTGGTGCAGGGGCAGCCCAGCATATCGACCAGCGTGCGCAACTCGGCTGAGGCATTGCTCAGCAGCACGCCACCACCGGTGTAGATGTAGGGACGCTTGGCCGCCAGCAGCAGTTGCAGCGCCTTGCGGATTTGCCCGCCGTGGCCTTTGCGCACCGGGTTGTACGAGCGCATCTCCACCGAGGTGGGGTAGCCGGGGTAAGGCACTTTCTTGAACGACACATCTTTGGGAATGTCCACCACCACCGGGCCGGGGCGGCCGCTGCGCGCAATGTGAAACGCCTTTTTCATGATCTCGGCCATGTCTTTGGCATCTTTGACCAAAAAGTTGTGCTTCACAATGGGGCGCGTGATGCCCACGGTGTCGCACTCCTGAAAGGCATCTTGCCCAATCGCGTGCGTGGGCACCTGGCCGGTGATGATCACCATCGGGATGCTGTCCATGTAGGCCGTGGCAATGCCAGTGACGGCGTTGGTGACGCCCGGGCCAGACGTGACCAGCGCCACACCCACGTCGCCGGTAGCCCGCGCATAGCCATCAGCGGCGTGCACTGCCGCCTGCTCGTGGCGCACCAGAACGTGCTGGATGGTGTCCTGCTTGTAGAACGCGTCGTAAATGTGGAGGACCGCACCGCCGGGGTAGCCCCAGATGTATTTGACTTTTTCTGCCTGCAGCGCCTTGACCAGAATCTCGGCACCGCGAAGCTCCTCAACGTGCGAAGACGGCGCTTTTGAGGCAGGGGAATTGAGAGAGGCAGCGGCTGCCGAAGCGATTTCAGCTTTTGATATTTCCATGATGAACCTTTGTGAATTTCTCTGACGAAAAACCTTGGGTGCCCCTTCACGCACTCTTGTGGAGCCATGTCGGAACTTAAGGTCAAAGCCATAGGCGCGTTAAGTGCTGCGCCGGACCATGACCCGTTTGCCTTTTGATTTGGAGCG
>JAYVNK010000364.1:0-3776 GCA_043758475.1 Comamonadaceae bacterium
CGCAACAGGGGCTGAGCCAGCCGCATGAGCAGCGAGTAAACCAACAGGGCTGCAGGGTGCAGGAGGGCCATGGCCGCGCGCCGTTTATTCTGTTCAGGCGCTTGAGGCGGGCCTGCCAGCCACAAGCTGACGCACGGGCAGACACACCTCCAGCCAGGCTTGCCACACCGCGTCCACCGATGGTGCCGGCTGGGCAAACACGCTGACCTGCCGCGCACTGTGCTGCGGCCCAGTGCGCCACGCGGTGTCAAAGTTGTAGATTTGCACGTGCGGCAGGTCCAGCGCTACCGCGATGTGGCTCAGGCCGCTGTCCACGCCAATCACGCCCGCACACTGGGCCAGCGTATCGGTCAGCGCGTCCAGGTTGAGGCGGGGCCAGACCACGGCCGAAGTCAACTGGCTGGCGATGGCGTCACTGGTGCGCTGCTCCGCGTCGCTGCCGTGCGCCAGCGCGACCGTGTAGCCCGCGGTGTTGAGCCGAGCGCCCAACGATTGCCAGTGTTCCAGCGGCCATTGTTTGTCAGCGCGGGAGGTGCCGTGGATGAGGGCGACACAAGGAGATGCCGGGAGGCTATTTACTATATTATTAGTAGCTGGCAATGCACTATGAACAAGGGCTACAAGCCCAAAATACTCCTTTTTTAGCAAAGAATAGCCCAATGCGCGGGCGCACAGCTCGCGCGAGCGCTGCACGGCCGGGGTGTGGGCTGCAATCGGCACTGCCACATCGGCCAGCCAGCGGGTCGGCGCCTCATAGCCCGAGCCATCGGTGCGGTTGGCAAGGGCGTAACGTTTGCCGCCCGGAACCAGCCGCGCAAGGCGTGAGACCACGGCGGATTTGGTCAGGCCCTGCAGGTCAATCACCGCGTCGTAACGCTCGCGCTGCAAATCCAGCTTGAAGGCGCGCCAGGCGGCGCGGGTGGGGGATGAAAGGGGTGATTTTCGCCAGCGCCGCAGGTCGGATTCAATCACGCGGCGCACGCCCTGGCAGCGACGCACCAGCGGTGCAAAGGCGGCCTCCACCACCCAGTCAATCTGCGCGTCGGGCAAGGCGTGGCGAATGTCCTGCAGCGCTGGCATGGCATGAACCACGTCGCCCAGCGAAGACAGCTTCACCAGCAGTATCTTCAATGCGCCGCCGCCTCAAACTGCGCATCCGGCTTGAACTGGCGGAGCAGGGCCAGCATTTCGGCTTCAATCCGGTGCAGTGCTTCGTTGGTATGGCCTTCAAACCGCAGCACCAGCACCGGTGTGGTGTTGCTGGCGCGTATCAGGCCAAAGCCATCAGCCCAGTCCACGCGCAGGCCGTCGATGGTGTTGATTTTTGCCTCGGGCCCAAACCGGGCCAGCGCCACCGCTTGCGCCACCAGACCGGGGGCCTCGCCTTCGGCCACGCGAACATTCATCTCCGGAGTGGAGAAGCTGGTCGGCAAGGCGTCAAGCACCGCATTGGCATCGGGCGACTGGCTCACAATTTCAAGCAAACGGGCGCCCGCGTAAGTGCCGTCGTCAAACCCAAACCACCGCTCCTTGAAGAAGATGTGGCCGCTCATCTCGCCGCCCAGCGGTGAATTGATTTCTTTCATCTTGGCCTTGATGAGCGAGTGCCCGGTTTTGAACATTACGGCCTTGCCGCCCGCTGCCTCAATGGCCGGGGCCAGGCGCTGGGAACATTTCACGTCATACACAATTTGCCCGCCCGGCACACGGCTTAGCACGTCGCGCGCAAACAGCACCATCTGCCGGTCGGGGTAAATGTTGTTGCCCTGCTTGGTGACAATGCCCAGGCGGTCGCCGTCGCCGTCAAACGCCAAGCCCAATTCGGCGTCAGAGGTTTTGAGTGCGGCAATCAAATCGCGCAGGTTTTCGGGTTTGCTTGGATCGGGGTGGTGGTTTGGGAAGTTGCCATCGACCTCGCTGAAGAGTTCGATCACCTCGCAGCCAATCGCCCGCAAGATGGCCGGGGCCGATGCACCGGCAATGCCATTGCCTGAGTCGACCACGATCTTCAGGGGGCGCGACAATTTGATGTCGCCCACGATGCGGTCGCGGTAGGGGGCGAACACGTTGACATTGGTGATATTGCCCACCCCCACGCTTGCCACTGCGTGTGCTGCGCTGCCCCCCGAGGGGGTGTTCGCCGCTTGGGACGGCCCGGCGCTGCTCTTGCCCGCCGGTTGCGCAACCCAGCTCTCACTTTCCATCATCCGCTTGATGGCCTGAATTTCCTCGCCATAAATAGCACGACCCCGCATCACCATCTTGAAGCCGTTGTAGTCTTTGGGGTTGTGGCTGCCGGTGACCTGAATGCCGCTGGTGCAAAGCGTGTTCGCGGCAAAGTACAGCATGGGGGTGGTGACCATCCCCACGTCCACCACGTCCAGCCCAGCAGAGGCCAGGCCACGCACCAGCGCAGCACTCAAACTGGAGCCGCTCAAACGGCCATCACGCCCCACCGCCACCGAGGTTTCGCCCTCCAGCCGGGCAATGGTGCCAAACGCCTTGCCAATGCCTTCTGCCACCCGCTCGGTGACTGTGGACGGCACAATGCCACGGATGTCGTAGGCCTTGAAGATGGAAGATGCCACTTGCATTGTTGAGTGTCCTTATGAGTGCGATTTTGAGCGTCAATTTGACAGATTAGAGAAAGACTTGAAAAGGCTTGAAAAAGGCCTGGCACGCCGGTTTTCAGAGTGCGCAGATTGTATTCTTGGTGGATCAGCGCATGGCTTTTGCAGCCTGCACTGCTTCGTCATAGAGCAACAGGTACTGTGCAGCGGCGTCACCCCACGAAAAGCGCTGCGCCATGCCACGCAGCATGAGTTGCCGCCACAGCTTCGGCTTTGCATGGGCGCTGGCCGCCTGCCTGAGTGCCGCCGCCAGCGCCGCCGGGGTGGCAGCATCAAACATGAAACCGGTGGCTTCGTCACGTACGAGCGCTTGCGCAGTCGCATCGACCACCGTATCCGCCAGACCGCCCACACGCCGCACCACCGGCACCGTGCCATAACGCAAGCCGTAAAGCTGCGTCAGCCCGCAAGGCTCAAACCGCGACGGCACCAGCACAGCGTCAGCACCCGCAATCATCTGGTGGGCAAAGGCTTCGTCGTAACCCAGGCGCACGGCCACGCGGCCTGGGTGCGCTGCGGCTGCGGCGGTGAATGCGGCTTCGAGAGCAGCGTCACCACTGCCCTGCACCGCCAGTTGCGCGCCCGCAGCCAGCAGCTCGGGCAACGCCGCCAGCACCAGGTCAAGCCCTTTTTGGGGCGTCAAACGGCTGACCACCGCAAACAGGGGGGCCCGCGCGTCTGCCTTCAATCCCATCGCTGTTTGCAACGCTGCCTTGCAACGCAACTTGCCCCCCAGTGCGCTTGGCGAATAGGGCGCGGCGATGCCTGCATCGGACGCCGGATTCCACACCGTGCCATCCACGCCATTCAAGATGCCCGATACATCGCGTCCACGCGCGCGGACCATGCCGTCGAGCCCGCAGCCAAACTCTTCCCTGGCCATTTCGGCGGCATAGTTCGGGCTGACGGTCGTTACGCGATCCGCGAAAGTCAACCCCGCCTTCATGAAGGAAATCTGGGCGTGAAATTCAATCCCGTCAGGGGACAGCAGGCGCGCGGGCAAACCGAGCATCGGGAAATCACGCTCGTCAAAGAGCCCCTGGTAGGCCAGGTTGTGAACGGTGAACACCGTGGCCACGGTGGCCGCTGGACAGGCGGCTAGGTAGGCGCAGGCCATGGCGGCATGCCAGTCATGGACGTGCAGCA
>JAYVNK010000365.1:0-11575 GCA_043758475.1 Comamonadaceae bacterium
GATTTGACGATAGCATTCAGGATCGTCAGTAGCTTACGCATGCACGCGACCAAGGCGACCTTCTTTGGTTTTCCTGCTGCCAAGAGACGCTGATAGAACACACGAATCACAGGATTGAAACGAGTCGCTGCCAGTGTCTCTCAAGTATCAATGATTCGCAAGGGAAGCCCACAGCACCGCTCGCGCCGCAGAAGCAACAGTCAAAACCAAAACGGAGCTGCCCGCCCAGCGCGGTGATAGTGCGATGTGACCGGGCTTTGGGGTGGAATGCGCGCGGTACAACGGTTGTGCGCCACAAAAAATCCGCGACCACCCACCGCGATCAATACGGTACAGATTTTTTTGCGCCCGCGTGTGCTTCCCCCCCAAAATTGCAGCACATTGCCCAGACGCCGCGCGGGGCCAGCATCCAAACCTCGGGGTTAGCACCCAAATCAAGGCAATCCAATCAGGCAATCGGAAATCAAGAAGATCAGGCAATCAAGAGGAACAGCTAATCTCAATCCCGGACGCCCAATCCGGCGGAAAACCCGCCCAGGCTTCGAACGCCGGGTGTTCGTCAAACGGGTTCTCCAGCACCGCCAGCAAGTCGCGGACCACTGTGAACTCTTTGAGTTTGGCGGCGCGGATGGCCTGTTCACCCAAATGGTTGCGCAAAACGTATTTTGGGTTAGTTTTTAGCATAAAATTGGCCTGTAGCCATTGTCCAGTGTGCATGGACAGCTCTTTATATTGTAGCATCCACGCATCAAAGGCTGCGCCATCCAGAAACAGGTCGCGCACCTTGTCTTGGCTCGTACCGGCTACGTGGTGGCTCAGCCGCCGCCAAAATATGGTGTAGTCAGTGCCTTCTTTGGCCAGGAGTTTTAGCGTGGCTTCAATCAAATCGCGATGGCTGGCGGTAGATGTCCTGCCGCTATTGGAGACTTCAAGACCAGCCGGGTCCGCATCGACCACTTTTGGCCTCGCAAGGCCCAATTTGGCGCACATCCGTGCCTCAAACTCGGCTGGGAAAACCGTCTTGTAAGACTCCAATGCCGCAATGGCCAGTTCTTGTTCACCAATCAGCGGCAGCAGTGCCTGGCCCAGCGCATACAGGTTCCAGTAAGCGATGTTGGGCTGCTTGCTGAAGGCGTAGCGGCCACCCGTGTCGCTGTGGTTGCAGATGTGGCCGGGCACGTAGGCGTCCAGAAACTGGAACGGGCCGTAGTCAATGGTGAGGCCCAGAATGCTCATGTTGTCGGTATTCATCACGCCATGGCAAAAACCGACTGACTGCCATTGAGCCACCATGGCGGCGGTGCGCTCGCTCACGGCCTCCAGCAGCTTGGCATACGCGTTGCCAGCAAATTTGGAGGTTGATCTGCACGCCGGGTAATAGCGGTCAATCACGTAGTCGGCCAACGTCTTTAGCTGTTCATGCTGGCCACTGTGCGAGAAATGCTCGAAATGCCCAAAGCGGATGAAGCTCGGGGCAACACGGGTCACCACCGCCGCTGTTTCGATATCTTCGCGGCGCACCCGCGCGTCTGAGCCGGTGACGCACAGCGCGCGCGATGTGGGGATGCCCAGGCCATGCATCGCCTCGCTGCACAAAAACTCGCGGATGCTGGAGCGCAGCACGGCGCGGCCATCGCCCATGCGCGAGTAGGGCGTGAGGCCCGCGCCTTTGAGTTGAATTTCAAGACCAGGGTTCGACCTTTGGTTCTGGGTTTGGACCTCGCCCAGCAATATCGCCCGCCCGTCGCCCAATTGCCCGGCCCACTGGCCAAACTGGTGGCCGCTGTAGACGCTGGCCAGCGGCTGCGTGCCCGCCAACTGCGCATTGCCGCTCAAGGCATCCAGCAGCGCGGGGGATTCCAGCCAGGCCTCATCAAGCCCGACGTCACGGGCCACAGCCGGGCTCTTGCCAACCCAGTAGGGGGCGGGCAAGGGCTGAGGGGACAGCTCGGTATAAAAATCCGGGCCAAGGTCGGCGAAGCTGTTGTTCCAGGTCAAGCCGAGGTCCAACATGGGCGACGCGTTTGTGTCGCGGCTGTCCCGCGTGTTACCGCTATCTGTCTGCACTGCTGTATTCATGCCGGAATTGTCAGGCAAAACGCATCTCAGGCTTCCGGTGTGCGGTATTCTTGGCTCCTTAGCCAGCCATCGAACCCGGTTCACTCAATTCAAACGGTGCAACCAACTATCAGGAGCCAATTCATGCTTGGGTTAATGCAAAACCAGCCGTTACTCATCTCCAGCCTGATTGAGTTTGCACAGCGTCACCATGGCGAGGGCGAAATCGTCTCTCGCAGGGTGGAAGGCGATATTCATCGCTACACCTACAACGAGGTCGCTGCGCGCTCGCGCCAGGTGGCCAACGCGCTGGACGCGCTCAAGCTGCAATTCAGCGACCGCGTGGCCACCCTGGCCTGGAACGGCTACCGCCATCTGGAACTGTATTTCGGCGTGAGCGGCTCGGGCCGGGTGCTGCACACCCTGAACCCGCGCCTGCACCCGGACCAGGTCGCCTGGATCACCAACCACGCCCAAGACCAGGTGCTGTGCTTTGACATGAGTTTTTTGCCTATCGTCAAGGCGATCCACGGCAGATGCAGCACCATCAAGCACTACATTGCGCTGTGCGATGCCGACAAGCTGCCCGCTGACACCGGCATCCCCGGCCTGGAAAGTTACGAGGCCTGGATTGCGGCGCAACCGTCCAAATACGAATGGCCGCAGTTTGATGAAAACTCGGCCTCCAGCATGTGCTACACCAGCGGCACCACGGGCGACCCAAAAGCGGCGTTGTACAGCCACCGCTCCACCATGCTGCATGCGTTAGCAGGGGCCTTGCCAGATGCGCTGAGCATGAGTGCACGGGATTCCATACTGCCCGTGGTACCGATGTTCCACGTCAACGCCTGGGGGCTGCCTTACTCGGCGGCCATGACCGGGGCCAAGCTGGTTTTCCCCGGGCCGGCTATGGACGGTAAATCGATTTTTGAGCTGATTGAGAGCGAAAAAGTCACGTTCGCGGCAGGTGTTCCCACGGTTTGGCAAATGATGCTGGCGCACATGCAATCAGGCGGTTTGCGGTTTTCGACGCTAAAGCGCACCGTGATTGGCGGCTCAGCCTGCCCGCCCGCCATGATCACGGCGTTCAACGATCTGTACGGTGTTGAAGTGCTGCATGCCTGGGGCATGACCGAAATGTCACCGCTGGGCACGGTTTGCACGCTGAAGAACAACCACTTGCCGCTTGCGGCAGATGAAAAAATGAAGGTTCGCCTGAAGCAGGGCCGGGCGGTGTTTGGCGTGGACATGAAAATTATCGACCCCGACGGTGCCGAGCTGCCCTGGGACGGCAAAACCTCAGGCGATTTGCTCGTCAAAGGTCCGTGGATCATTGACCAGTACTTCAAGCAAGAAGGGGGCTCGCCTTTGGTGGCGGGTGGCTGGTTCCCCACGGGGGACGTGGGCACCATTGACCCCGATGGCTACCTGCAAATCACGGACCGAAGCAAAGACGTGATCAAGTCGGGCGGCGAATGGATCAGTTCCATCGACGTGGAGAACATTGCCATGGCCCACCCGGCGGTGGCCATGGCGGCCTGCATTGGCATGAAGCACCCCAAATGGGATGAGCGCCCCATCATCGCGGTGGTCAAAAAACCCGGCGCGGAGGTGTCGCGCAATGAATTGCTCAGGTTTTTCGAAGGCAAAACCGCCAAATTCCAAATTCCGGACGACGTTGTTTTCGTTGACGCCATCCCGCTGGGAGCCACCGGAAAAATGCAGAAGATGAAGTTGCGGGAACTGCTAAAGGACTACAAACTGCCTGGTGTTTGAAGGCTGCAAACGCGCATGGGTTCCCCGTGAGTGTCAAGTGAGTCGCATGGGTGATTGTCATACGGGAAACCCCTGTCGGTACCGCAGCCAAATACTTGTACCCTGCATGGTTGTTATTTGTTGAAACTCCCGGAGATAGTTATATGAAATTCGCTTTGAAAACTGGAACGAAATTCGCTGCGGCTGCGGCTGCTGTTTTGTGTGTTGGTGGCGCGTTGGCCCAGCAGGGTCAAACCGTCAAGATTGCCTTTATCGACCCGCTGTCGGGCCCGTTTGCCAATGTGGGGCAAAACCAGCTCAAGAGCTGGCAGTTTGCAGCTGAGCGTTTAAGCGGTGCCAAAAACCCAGCAGGCGTGAAGTTTGAGGTTACCGGGTTCGACAACAAGGGTTCGCCACAAGAAAGCCTGAACTCCCTGAAAGCTGCCATTGACCAGGGTTTCAGGTACGTGACCCAGGGCAATGGTTCAGGTGCGGCATTGGCAATCTCAGACGCCGTAGCCAAGCACAATGAGCGCAACCCCGGCAAGGAAGTTGTCTACCTCAATTACGCGGCGGTTGACCCCGCCCTGACCAATGAGAAATGCGATTACTGGCACTTCCGCCTGGATGCTGATACGACCATGAAGATGGAGGCGCTGACTACCTTCATGAAGGACCAGCCCAAAGTCAAAAATGTGTATTTGCTTAACCAGAACTACTCCCACGGCCAGCAAGTGGCGCGCTATTTCAAGGAAGGCATTGCGCGCAAGCGGCCTGATGTGAAAATTGTGGGCGAGGACCTGCACCCCATTGGCCAGGTGAAAGACTTTGCGCCTTACGTAGCCAAGATCAAGCAGTCTGGTGCCGACACCATCGTTACTGGCAACTGGGGTGCCGACCTGACACTGTTTGTCAAGGCGCTCAACGACGCCGGCCTGAAGCTGCCGATGTACACGTATTACTCTGGCGTTACCGGCACGCCCACGGCGCTGGCGGCGGGTGGTGACAGCGAGGTTTACGTGGTTTCCTATGCGCATTCCAACCATACCGGTGAAATCGGAGCGCTTTCCGCAGACTTCAAGAAGAAATTCAATGATGACTACTACACCTATGCTACCTACAACGGCATCAACCTGATGGGTGCGGCCATTGCCAAGGCAAAGTCTGTTGACCCGACCAAAGTAGCGGCGGCGCTTGAAGGCCTGTCGGTCAAGAGCTTCGGCGGCGAAGTGCAAATGCGCAAATCCGACCACCAGTTGCAGCAGTCGATGTTTGTGACCAAATGGCAGAAAGTGGACGCCAAGAACACTTACAGCGTGGAGAACACCGGCTACACGTTCGTGCCCATCAAGCAGATGGACCCCTATGTGTCCAGCACGCCGACCAGCTGCCAGATGAAGCGCCCGGCCTGATACTCTGCCATTGATTGCCTTCCGTACGCCGGGTAACACTGTGTTGACCCGGCGTTTTCAATTCAGCACTCGCTCGTGTCAATTATCACGAAGCCGAAACTCAAAATAGTACAGGTGAGCCATGGAGTTTTACACCATTTCCCTGCTGAACGGCATCAGCTACGGCCTGCTGCTGTTCATGCTGAGTTCCGGGCTGACGCTGATCTTCAGCATGATGGGTGTGCTCAACTTTGCCCATGCTTCCTTCTACATGCTGGGGGCGTACTTTGCCTACACGGTCACTTCCGTTGTCGGGTTCTGGCCGGCGTTGCTGGTGGCACCCGTTCTGGTGGGGCTGGTGGGTGCTGGGTTTGAGCGCTACTGCCTGCGCCGGGTGCACAAGTTTGGCCATGTGCCCGAGCTTCTCATCACGTTCGGGCTGAGCTACATCATTCTGGAACTCGTGCAACTGGTGTGGGGGCGCAGTTCGGTGGACTACCGGGTGCCGGTGGCGCTGGATGGCCCGCTGTTCACGCTGTTTGGCACGCAGTTCCCCATGTACCGCGCCTTCATGATGGGCGTTGCGTTGCTGATGCTGCTGGCCATCTGGCTGCTGCTCACGCGCACTCGCATTGGGCTGGTGATTCAGGCTGCCTTGACGCACCCCGAGACCGTAGAGGCCTTGGGCCACAACGTGCCGCGCGTATTCATGATGGTGTTTGGCGGTGGCTGCGCGCTGGCCGGCCTGGCGGGCGTGATTGGCGGCAATGCCTATGTCACAGAGCCCAGTATGGCGTTCTCGGTTGGCGGCGTGATTTTCGTGGTCGTGGTGGTGGGCGGCATGGGCTCGCTGGCCGGGGCGTTTCTGGCGTCGCTGCTGATTGGCATCTTGCAGACCTTTGCCGTTGCGATTGATGCGTCGCTGCTGTCGGCGCTGCAAACGGTGGGCGTGATGCTGACGCCTTCAACTTTTGGCTATGCGCTCTGGAAACTCAAGCTGAGCCAGATTGCGCCCATCCTGCCGTACCTGTTTTTGGTGCTGATTCTCATATTCCGGCCCAAGGGCCTTCTTGGCACGCGGGAGGGCTGATCGATGACTACCACCGTGAGCACTGTTTCTGGCAAATCTGCAAGCGCTCCTGAGCTGCCGGGAAAAAACTTCAACACAGGGCGCTGGATGGTCTGGTCCCTTTTTGCCCTGGTCTTGCTGCTGGTGCCGCTGGTGTTCACCAGCAGCCTGAGCCAGACCATGCTGAGCCAGATGGGCATTGCCATCATTGTGTGCCTTAGCTACAACATCCTGCTGGGTCAAGGTGGCATGCTGAGCTTTGGGCATGCCGTGTATTCAGGCATGGGCTCGTTTCTGGGAATACACACCCTGAACCTCGTAACAGGGGGCCTGCCGCTGCCTGTGAGCCTGATTCCGATTGTGGGCGGCCTGTCGGCCGTGCTGGTGGCCGTGATTCTGGGTTGGGTCACCACCAAAAAAGCCGCCACGCCTTTTGCCATGATCACGCTGGGCATTGGCGAGCTGGTGTGGGCCATGTCGCTGATGTTCCCCGAGTTTTTTGGCGGTGAGGGCGGGGTGTCGGGCAACCGCGTGGCGGGCGCCAAAACCTTTGGCATCACCTACGGGCCGCAGATACAGCTTTACTACCTGATTGCGGTCTACACCTTCGTCTGCACTGGCTTGATGTTCGCCTTCACCCGTACCCCGCTGGGGCGCATGCTCAATGCCGTGCGCGACAACCCCGAACGGGTTGAATTTGTGGGCTACGACACGCAGAAGGTGCGCTACATCGCTTTCATCATCGCTGCCTTTTTTGCCGGTATATCCGGGGGCCTGGCGGCTTTGCATTTTGAGATCGTGACCTCGGAAGTGGTCAGCGGCAACCGCTCGGGCGCGTACCTGCTGTTCACGTTTTTGGGCGGGGCCACGTTTTTCTTCGGGCCGATCATCGGGGCTATCCTGATGGTGCTGGCGTTTGTGCTGCTGTCAGAGTTCACCAAAGCCTGGTTGCTGTACCTTGGTTTGATCTTCCTGTTCATGGTGATGTACGCGCCGGGTGGCGTGGCGTCGTTGATCATGATGAATCTGCGGGTGGCGGCTTTTGGGCACCTGAAAAAACTTTGGGGCAGCTACATCGTTCTCGCCATCACGGCCTTGGTGGCCCTGGCAGGGGCAGCGGCCATGGTCGAGATGACCTACCACCTGCAGCTCAATGCGGCGCTAGGGCCGGAACTGAAGTTTTTGGGTGTGACGCTGGACTCAAAAAGTATCGGTAGCTGGCTGGGCTCTGCCGTCGTGATGGTGATTGGTTCGGGGCTCTTTGAGTATTTCCGCCGTCAGTTTGCGCGCAAGTGGGGCCTGATTCAGGAAAGCATCGAAGCCGAAATCAAACGGAGGGAAGCGTGATGAACACGGGGACTACCTATGCCCTGGAACTGAAGGACTTGCGCAAAAGCTTTGGCAAAACGGAAATCATTCGCGGCATCAGCGTGGGCATTCCAGCGGGTGAGCGGGTGGGCATCATCGGCCCCAACGGCGCTGGCAAGTCCACCCTGTTCAACCTGATCAGTGGCCGCTTTGAGCCCAGCAGCGGCGATGTGCTGCTGCATGGCCAGCGCCTGAATGGCAAAAAACCGTTTGAGATCAACCGCATGGGGTTGAGCCGCAGCTTCCAGATTACCAACATCTTCCCCAAACTCAGCGTATTTGAGAATCTTCGCTGCGGCGTGCTCTGGAGCCTGGGCTACAAGTACACGTTCCTGAGGTTTCTCGCGGATTTGACCGATGCCAACGACCGGGCGAATGAGTTGATGCAAATGGTCAAGCTCGACAGAAAGCGCGACGTGCTGGCCATGAACCTTACCTACGCCGAGCAGCGCGCACTGGAGATCGGCATCACCATCGCCGGTGGCGCCAGCGTCATCCTGCTGGACGAACCGACGGCGGGCATGAGCAAGTCAGAGACCAGCCGGTTTATCAAGCTGATCAAGGAGGTCACCGTAGGCAAGACGCTATTGACAGTGGAGCACGACATGGGCGTGGTGTTTGGCCTGGCAGACAAAATAGCTGTGGTGGTGTATGGCGAATTGCTCGCCTACGATGTGCCGGAAGCGGTGCGCGCAAACCAGCGGGTGCAAGAAGCCTATTTGGGTTCGTCGGTTGCAGATTCACAAGCCGAAGGACATTGATCATGCTGAAAATCGACAATCTGCATGCGTTCTATGGCAAAAGCCATGTGCTGCATGGCGTTCACTTTGAAGTGCAGGCGGGCGAGATCGTCGCGCTGCTGGGGCGCAACGGCTCGGGCCGCTCCACCACAGCCAAGGCGATCATGGGGCTGGTGGATTGCCATGGGTCCCTGAACTGGAAGGGGCAGGAAATACTGGGCAAGAAAACGTTTGAAGTAGCCCATCTTGGCATCGGCTACGTGCCCGAGAGCCGCGATATTTTCCCGAACCTGACGGTAGAACAGAACCTGTACCTTGGCCAAAAGAATGCGCGCAAAACCGGGCGCTGGTCGAAGGACGACATGTACCAGCTATTTCCTCGCCTCAAGGAGCGCCAGCACACCGAAGCGGGTGTCATGTCGGGAGGTGAGCAGCAAATGCTGACCCTGTGCCGCACCTTGATGGGCGACCCCGACCTCATCATCATTGACGAGCCCACCGAAGGCCTGGCACCCAAAATCGTCGAGCTGGTCGCGCAGTACCTGAAAGAACTCAAAAGGCGTGGCATCTCGGTGCTGTTGATCGAGCAAAAGCTGACGATTGCGATGGCTATTTCAGACCGCTGCCTGGTGATGGGCCATGGCAGCATTGTGTTCACTGGTACGCCCACTGAGCTGCGGGCAGACGCAGACATCCGCAAAGAGTGGCTGGAGGTATAAAGTACCTGTCTTGGACCTGTCTCGTACCTGTCCCATAGCTGTCTCGACAGGGACAAATCCGCAGGAATCCTGAGATTGCCTCTCTTACAATCAAAAAAACGCACGACCGTTCTATTTTTTCTTTTGAAGGATTGCCAACATGACTGCTGAGTACAAAGTTCACGGCGACGTCGCCGTAATCACCATCAACAACCCGCCCGTCAACGGCTTGGGTTTTGTCACCCGGCTGGCCATTACAGACGGTCTGTCCCAAGCCAATGCCGACGCGGCGGTCAAGTCAATCATCATCACGGGAGCCGGCAAGGCTTTTTCTGGCGGTGCGGACATCAAGGAATTCGGCTCGCCCAAGGCATTGCAGGAACCCAACCTTTTGAGCGTGATCCTGGCAGTGGAAAACTCCGCCAAGCCGGTGATCGCTGCGATGCATTCGGTTTGCATGGGCGGCGGGCTGGAACTGGCTCTGGGCTGCCATTACCGCATCGCCGCACCGGGCTGCAGCGTGGCGCTGCCAGAGGTCAAGCTGGGGCTGATCCCCGGCGCTGGCGGTACGCAACGCCTGCCGCGTGTGCTCGGTGTTGAAGTGGCAATGAACATGATGGTCAGCGGCGAACCCATCAAGAGCGAGATGCTGGCCATGCTGCCGGGGCAAAAGTTGTTTGGCAAAATGGCCAAATCACCGGAAACACTGGCTGAGGAAGCCTTGGCGTATGCCAAATCGGTGGCAGACGTGCGACCGTTGCCGCTGGTGCGCAACCTGCCGTGCAAGCACCCGCTGGGCGACGCCTATTTCCAGTTTGCCCGCAACATGGTCACGGGCATGTCGAAGAATTTCCCCGCCCCGGTCAAAAACGTCGATATCGTCGAAATCGCGACCAAGAAGAAGTTTGAGGACGGCATGGCGGCTGAGCGGGAGATTTTTATCGCGCTCATGCAGACACCCGAAAGCAAGGCATTGCGCCACATCTTCGTGGCCGACCGCGCCGCCTCAAAAGTCCCTGATGTCCCCGCAGATACTGCACAACGCGCTATTACCTCTGTAGCAGTTATCGGTGCCGGAACGATGGGTGGCGGCATCTCGATGAACTTCCTCAATGCTGGCATCGCCGTGAAGATGCTGGAGATGAAGCAGGACGCGCTGGACCGTGGCATCGCCACCATCCGCAAAAATTACGAATCCCAGGTCAAAAAAGGCAAGCTCAAGCAGGACAAGTACGAGCAGCGCATGAGCCTGCTGACTACCACCCTGAGCTACGACGATCTGAAAGATGCCGACATGGTGATCGAGGCCGTGTTTGAGGAAATGGGCGTGAAGGAAGCCGTGTTCAAGGAACTCGACCGCGTGATGAAGCCAGGGGCCATTCTGGCGTCCAACACTTCCACCCTGGATGTGAACAAGATTGCGTCGTTCACCAAACGTCCACAGGATGTGGTCGGCATGCATTTCTTCAGCCCTGCCAATGTGATGAAGCTGCTGGAAGTGGTGCGCGGCGAGAAAACCGCCAAAGACGTGCTGGCTACCGTGATGGGTGTCGCCAAGAAAATCAAGAAAACGGCCGTGGTGTCAGGTGTATGCGATGCTTTATTGGCAACCGCATGGTGGAGCAATATGGCCGCCAGGGTGGCTTCCTGCTGGACGAGGGCTGCACGCCAGCGCAGGTGGACAAGGCCATGGAGAAATTTGGAATGGCCATGGGCCCTTTCCGCATGGGCGACCTGGCCGGCAACGACATCGGCTGGGCCATCCGCAAGCGCCGCGTGCTTGAGAAACCGGACATGATTTACAGCAAGACCGCTGACCTGCTGTGCGAAATGGGCCGCTTTGGCCAGAAGACCGGTGCGGGTTGGTACGACTACGTGGCCGGCAAGCGCGATGCGATTCCCAACGCCGATGTGGTCAAGATGATTGAAGAGCACCGCGAGGGCAAAGGCATCGCGCCGCGCAAGGTGTCTGACGAAGAAATTGTGCAACGCCTTGTCTATGCGCTGGTCAACGAAGCCGCCCGCATTCTGGAAGAAGGCATTGCCTCCAAGGCCAGCGACATCGACATGGTCTACCTCATGGGCTATGGCTTCCCGATCTACCGCGGTGGCCCCATGAACTATGCCGACCAGTTGGGCCTGTTCAACGTGGTGCAAAGCATGAAGCGCTTTGCGCTGAACCCGCTGGACGATGCGAAATTCTGGGAGCCGGCACCGCTGCTGGCCAAGTTGGCCGCTGAGGGCAAGACGTTTAATTGAAGTGTGAACATGGAGCCGGGAATTTGGGGTCAGATCCCAATTCAGGAAAGAAACCTTAACGGAGCGAGACGCAGTGAACGAAATTGGGCTCTGACCCTAAATTCATGGCCTCTCCGAAGCGAATTCAGGAGCAAACAATGACATCAGCAGTAATCGTATCCACCGCCCGCACACCGCTTGCCAAAAGCTGGAAAGGCTCCTTCAACATGACCCACGGTGCTACATTGGGCGGCCACG
>JAYVNK010000366.1:0-3772 GCA_043758475.1 Comamonadaceae bacterium
CCGGTTTGCCGTGCCGGTCAACAATGGTGATGTGCGCGCTGGATTTGTCGATGAGGGTGTCGGCAAACGCCAAGCCCGCAGCACCGCTGCCGATGATCAATTAGTCTGTCTCGATGTGCTGAATGGCATCTTTCAGGGGGTGGGTAAACATTTGAAATAGTACGTCGCAGGCCTGCCGGTTCACGGTCCGAATTCAAGCCCCGTCGTCGCCAGCCCCACCAGCCCGACCTGGGTTTGATTGGCGGCAGATTCCGCCAGATGCCAGAGGAAGTTGCCCTGCGCTGCGCCTGTTTCAGTATTGAGCGCCGTGACGGCAGCAGCCAACGTGCCCGCATCCGGGGCGGCTTTGTTGACGGTCGTCAACAGGTAATTGGCAATTTGGGTGTTGGTGGCGCTGGCATTGCCCGCGTTGGCCAATAGCCCCCAAATGTCAAGCCGCATGATCGCGCCTGAAAGCTGGGCCAACGTGAAACCCTGGTCAAACAGGTCTATTGCGGTCCCGAGCAGGGGTTTCTTCAGTGCCAGCAGGTCTTTGCCGAGAACCGCGCCCAGCAGCAATTGGGCTTGCCCCGCTGGCTGGGTTGCGCCCACGTCCAGCGCAATGCTCTGATCAGCGAATTTGATCCGCTCTACATTTTGCAGCGTGTCTGTCCCGTCCCGTCCGCTGTTGTCCATCAGGGAGAAACCGATGCCAGTTTTCGCCAGCGAGTAGCTGGACCGGTTGCCGCTGTAGACGACCGTATCGGTACCGGCCAAGCCGTCTATCAAGTCGTTGCCGGCAGTCCCGCCCAACGTGTCGTTGCCGCTGGTTCCCGACGTCGCCGGGGCAGCGCCCCCCGTTGCCCCGAGTGTCGTGACATTGTTGCGGAAATCGTCGGCAACGGCGGCAATGTTCAGGGCGTAATTGCCCGTCGCGCCCGAGCTGGCGATATCAATGAAGTACTGGCCTGCGGCGGCAGGCATGAACCCGAGGGCACCCGAACCAAAAGAGTCGAGCGTTCCCGCATCCTCCCCACCCGCATTTCGCACTGTCAAGGAGAGCGAGTCAAGGCCCGTTGCAGTAATGGCATAGAGCGTGTTCGCCGCGAGGTTAACCTTGATCCAGTCGTGGTCGCCAGCCACATTCAAGACGCCCGCCACACTGCCATTGGGCGTGGCTACGCCGCTGGTGGTGGCATTGCTGGCGTAATCGTCGGCAGATGCCGCCACACTTATCGAATAGGCCGTGGCGGCACTGGCGCTGGGGGGTCCGAAGCTGGAGAAATCGATGTAATAGGTGCCGCTTGCGGCGGGCATAAACCCCAGGCTGCTGCCACCGACAGCATCACCAGCACCAACCGCCTGACCATTGGGGTCGTAAATCGCCAAGGTGCCGCCTGCGGTCGCGGGTGCCGTGATGGCGTAAAGGGTGTTGGCCATCAGATTCACCCGGAACCAATCATGGTCGCCGGGAATATTCAAGATGCCCGTGGTGGTCCCGCCGACGGCGACTGTTCCGGTGGTGGTCGGATTGTTGGGGTAATCGTCCGGGGATGTAGCCAGGCGCAGGGAGTAAGCTCCGGTTTCGCCAATCTTGCCGACATCAATGAAGTAGTTCCCGGCCACCTTCGGCATGAAGCCAATCGCCGCGCTCATGCTCTGGAAGTCATGACTGCCAAAGGCATCTGGCGTTCCAACGATCTGACCATTGGCATCCATTACGACGAGCGATGTCCGTGCCGAACCAGGCGCGTCTATCGCATAAAGCGTGTTGGCTTGAAGGCTGACCTTGAACCAGTCGTGGTCGCCGGTCACGTTGATGATGCCGTTGACCGTCGCGCCTGTCGCCAGAGCCCCTGTGGTCGAAGTGTTGTTGCGGTAGTCATCCGCTGAAGCGGCAACACTCAGAGAATAGCCGCTGGTGCTGCCAAAACTGGAGACGTCAATGTAGTAATCACCCCCCGTGACGGGCATGAAACCCATGCCAACCGTGTCTGAAAATCCGCCGCTGAAAGCCGTCACATTGTCCAGCGAGGGAAGGATTGCACCGCTGGCGTCCCGCATCTGCAACTGGATCAAATCACCGCCGGTGGCCGTGATGGCGTACAGCGTGTTGGCGGCCAGGCTGACCTTTATCCAGTCATGGTCACCTGGCGCGTTGAGGGTTCCGCCCAGTGTTCCCCCCACCGCAATGACGCCGCTGGTCGTGACGTTGCTGCGGTAGTCGTCGGCAACTTCGCCCAGCTTCAGCGTGTACGCGCCCACGCCACCCGGACGGCTCAAGTCCAGGTAAAACGTGCCGCTGACCGTGGGCATGAAGGCAATGCCGCTGGTGCTGAAATCACCGCCAGCGAAGCCACCGGAACCATCCGAATTGAAGAGTCGGGCACCGCTTGCGTCATGCATCACAAACAAGTAGCCGTCGGAGCTCGTCAAGGTGTACAGCGTGTTTGCGTTGAGGTTCACCTTGAACCAGTCATGGTCGCCCAGCACGTTGATGTTGCCAGTCGCCGAACCTAAATCTGCCATGCGCCTTCTCCCCGATGAAGTGAATATGCAGACGATCCTACTCCTGCACCTCAATTATTACTAGCTCAGCGTCCCATGTTTTTCCAGTGGCCCCAGAACCTTTGGATGATGCTCGCCGTCCCCCTGCTGCTGGCGGCTTATGTCTGGCTGCTGCGCCGTCGCGGCAAGCTGGCAGTGCGTTACAGCAGCCTGGCCGTGGTGCGGGCTGCGGCAGTGGGGCGTAACTGGCGGCGACACCTGCCGCCCGCCTTGCTGCTGGTGGCCTGCTCGACCCTGCTGTTGGCTGCCGCGCGCCCGGTGGCATCGGTGCCGCTGCCCTGGGCGCGCTCAACCATCATTCTGGCCATGGACGTGTCGCTGAGCATGCGCGTCAACGACGTCAAACCCACGCGCATGGCCGCCGCGCAGGACGCAGCCAAGCTGTTTTTACGGGACCTCCCCAAGAACATTGAAGTCGGGCTCGTTACCTTTGCAGGCAGCAGCCAGGTAGCTCAGGCCGCCACGCTGGACCGTGCGCCGCTGGTGGCGGCCATTGACGGCTTCCAGATGCAGCGGGGAACGGCCATCGGCAATGCCATTGCGCTGAGCGTGGCGGAGCTGTTCCCGGACCATGGCATCAACGTGGCTGACATGACGTTTGGCGGCAAGCCGCGCGGGCGCAGCCTGGACGACAAGGCCAGGCCCCCGCCCAAGCAGATCATGCCTGTGGCACCAGGCTCGTATCCTTCGGCCGCCATTATTTTGCTGACCGACGGTCGCCGCACCACCGGCATCGACACGCTGGAGGCCGCCAAGCTGGCCGCCGACCGTGGCGTGCGCATTCACGTGGTGGGGCTGGGCAGTGCCGATGGTGGCTCCTACGGGATGGAAGGCATGGCCCTGTACCTGCAACTGGACGAGCCCACGCTGCGCGAAGTAGCGCGCATGACCGGCGGCGACTACCACCAGGCCGGCACGGCTGAAAAGCTGCGCGGCGTGTACGAGACCTTGGGCTCACAGATGCAGGTAGTGAAGCGCGAAACCGAACTTGCACCGCTGCTGGCACTGGCTGCGGCGTTGCTGGCGCTGGCGGCGGGGGTTTTGTCGGCGCTGTGGTTTGGGCGCATTGCCTGAGTGAAGCCCTTCAGGTGAGCCAAAGCTCAGCCAAACGCGAGATGAAAGTCTAAGCTGAAGTTCCTCCCCCAGCAAAGCGAGTTTCCCCTCTCATGAACCGGAATTTGAGGTTCCGCGTTCTGTCTACAGTTTGATTTTGCCGATCAGTTCG
>JAYVNK010000367.1:0-3759 GCA_043758475.1 Comamonadaceae bacterium
GTCCATGTGGCCACCGACATGCTGCAACACGCCATCGGTGCCAGCCAGCGCATCATGATGAACCTGCGCCCCGCCATCCTTGACCAGGGCCTGGTGGCGGCGCTGGACTGGCTGTGCATCGGGTTTGAAAAGCGCACCGGGATCAAGACCCTGTTTCGGGCTGCACCGCAGGACAACGAGCTCGACAAGGCGGTCCAGCTCACGGCCTACCGCACTGCGCAAGAGGCGCTCACCAATATCTCCAAATATGCGCAGTGCAGCCAAGTCACCATCGAGCTGTCTGACGCGCGGGGCGTCTTGACGCTGGAGATCACAGACAATGGGCGCGGCATCGCGGCGGCTGACCTGGACAAGCCCAAGGCCTATGGCTTGCGGGGCCTGCATGAGCGAGCCAAAACGGTGGGCGGCTGGCTCGACGTGAGCACGCGCGCTGGCGTGGGGACATCGATCATTCTCTCGGTCCCGCTAGGCACGGGCGAGGCCGATAACCAGGAACCCTTCAATGATTCGCGTTATTCTTTGTGACGACCACGCCGTGGTGCGCCGGGGCATCCGGGATACGCTCTCAGAAGCGGCAGACATCCAGGTCGTGGCCGAGGCGGGAAGCTACTCCGAGGTGCGCGAAGCGCTGCGGTCCCACCCCTGTGACGTGCTGGTGCTTGATTTGAATCTGCCCGGTCGTGGCGGGCTGGAAGTGCTGGCCAGCCTGCGGGAGTCAACCACACCGGTCAAAGTACTGGTGGTCTCGATGTACCCTGAAGACCAATACGCCATCCGCTGCCTGCGGGCGGGCGCGCAGGGGTACCTGAACAAGGCGGGAGAGCCGGCAGAAATGGTTGCTGCCGTGCGCGCCATCATGCAGGGGCGCAAGTACGTGACGCCTGAGGTGGCGCAGATGCTGGTGGAGAACCTGTCATCCCCTAACAGTGGAGCGCCGCATGCGTCGCTGTCTGAACGGGAGCTTCAAACCCTGCTCAAAATTGCCTCAGGCAAGCGCTTGGCAGACATTGCGGAAGAGCTGATGCTGAGCCCCAAGACCGTCAGCGTCTACCGCTCGCGCGTGCTGGAAAAACTGAAACTGTCCAATAACGCAGAGTTGACCGTTTACGCTATCCGTAACGAGCTGGTCTGACATCGGCGCCCGCAGCACAGGCAGCCGCACTATCCGTTGCCGGCGCGCTTGAAGCGCTCGGATTGCGTCACCACATCGGTCAGCCGGATGCCAAACTTGCCGTTGACTACCACCACCTCGCCCTGCGCAATCAGGTGCCCGTTCACCAACACGTCCACCGGCTCGCCGGCCACCGAATCCAGCTCGACGATAGAACCGGGCTTGAACTGCAAAACCTGTCTGATCGGCACTTTGGTGCGCCCGAGCTCGACCGAGAGCTGCACCGGGATGTCCAGAACCATGTTGAGGTTCATCGCGGGGGCGTTGGCAGGCGCGCTTGCTGTGGTTGCCGCGCCATTGTCGGCCAGGATTTTGGGCAGCGGCAGGCCCTCAGACCAGCCGACCCTGCCGTTATCCGCAGGTTTGTCGTCAACGGCCATCTGTTACCCCTGCAGCACCCGAACCATCGCCGCCCAGACGCTTGTTGATCCGGATCGCATGCCGGGCGTTCACCGTTCCGTACTGGCAGTCAAACACCGGCACGCCGTCCACCGTGGCGCTGATCTGCGGCCCGGACTTCAGCCCGATGAAATCCCCCGGCTTCATCGACACCAATTGCGCCACGGTGGTGTCCAGCACCGCAAGTTGCGCCACCAGCGTCACCTCAACTGATTGAATCTCCCGGGCCAGCAGGTTGACCCAGCGACGGTCTGCCTGGGTGAAATCGGGCTGTGTGGTCGATTGCAGGATGTCGCGCACCGGCTCCATGGTCACACAGGGGAAACAGAAATGAATCTCGCCTGATGCCTCGCCGATTTCAAGCTGGAATGAGGTCGTCATGACCCGCTCGCCGGGCACCGCAATATTAGCAAGCACCGGCTGCACCTCAGAGCGCAGGTGCACCAGTTCCAGCGGGCAGATGCCACGCCAGGCCCGGTTGTATGCATCGGTGATGAGACCCACCAGCCGGTTCAGCGCGCGCTGCTCGGAATCGGAAAAGTGGCGCGCATCCAGCCGGCCCAGCAGTCTGCCACTGCCGCCGTACAGCAGATCAACGACCGCCGAAATCAGCATCGGGTCGCACACGACCATGCCATTGCCGCGCAGCGGGCGGATGGCGACGATGTTGCAGTTGGACGGCACCCCCAACGTGCTGGCAAACGCAATGTACTTCTGCACCGCTACCTGCCCCGCAGAAATCGCAGCGCTCTGGCCAGTCAATTCCAACAGCCCGGCATGAAGATGGCGGGCAAATCGCTCGTTGATGATTTCCAGCGTCGGCATTCGCCCCCGCACAATATGCTCCAGGCTGGCGATGTCAAATGGTTGAACGTCCCCGTGCACCAGCATTTCCTGCGCCGGTGCCTGCCCGCTGCGGTGGTTGCCCCCGGCCCCGGTGTGGGTGGCATCCGGCAGCACGCCCTGCATCAGCGCATCGACCTCGGCTTGGGAGATGACGTCGCGCATGTTCACCGGCTTGCACCTCCGGCGGTGCTATTAACACCCACACCGCTGCTGTCAGGGCGATTTCGGGCGGCATGGGCCGCAAGGGTCCGGGCCAGGTCGGGATCGTGGCCGCGTATTGAAGCCATCACCGAGGGCTCAAGGGCCGCGCCCAGGCGATTGATGATGGCCGCAGCCACCCCAACGCCGCCCAGCGCAGGCTCAGGTGCCTGCTGCGGCTCGGCAAGAACAGCCCGCAAGACATCACGCAGGTCTTTCAGAACCGCCGGGCGCAGCGCTTTCATAGTGGCGATTCGAAGCACCACGTCATTGCGCAGATGCTCGGTGCAGATTTTCAGCACGCTGGCAGCGAGCTCAACATCAAGGTGCACCAGGATGGCCGCCACAATTTGCGGATGCTCCGCCGCAAGCCGCTGCGCAACGCACTGCGGGTCCGCACGCCTCAGGGGTTCAATGCCGGTCATCCACGGTGGCCCTACAGTTTTTCATCATCAGGTTGGTTGCTTTGGTTGGCTCTGCGTTGCTTTGAGCCTTCCCCAGTTGTACCCGATATTTTCGCTGTCCAACGTCCCCGCCGCAAGCTAGTCAAGGCGGCACTGATCACCATGCCACCGTAAGAAGTTGCCCTACACGTTGTCAATGTCGCGCTGACACCGTGCGCGGCAAGTGCAACAAACATATGCGGCTTATGTGCCGCATGTGCCCTCACAGCGCCTGCCGCAGCTTCGCGAACACCTTCCAGAACTGCGCATCTTGCGTCGTCGCAAAGTTGATGCGCATCAACGTGCTGGGCTGGCGCTCGGCATGAAACAGCGCGCCGGGGGCCAGCAGGTAACCTTCGTCGAGCATGCGCTGCGCCAGTGCGTCGGTGTCAACGCCGGTATCGACCCAGCCAAACAGCCCCGCTGGCGGTGCAGCAAACGTGCAGCCGTGGGCCAGCGCCAGACGGGCGCTGCGCGAGCGTGCCTGGTCGAGCCGGGTGCGGATGCGCTGGGCATGGCGGCGCAGCTGGCCCTGATCAATGCACCAGGCCAGCGCTTTTTCCAGCAGCGCGGGGGTGGTCAGCGTGGCCAGCAGCTTCGTGTCCAGCAGCCTCTCGTACAGCGCAGGCGGCGCGGCAAGGTAGCCTACGCGCCAGCCGGGGGCCAGAATTTTGGCGAACCCGCTGACGTAAATGGTGCGCT
>JAYVNK010000368.1:0-3751 GCA_043758475.1 Comamonadaceae bacterium
CACATCAAGCTTTGCCATGGTGCCAGTGTATTGCTCTATATCAAAACAATATACACATTATTCGATAGTTGGCTTTGACGAAATAGTCCACGCCTGCGACAGTCTCGGCTCATCAAGCAAGACAGATACACGAGGCAGACATGCAATTTCACCTCAACGGATTCCGCACCGGCGCCCCCTCTTTATTTGACGCTGCCGCCACAGCGCCTGTACCCGTATCCGTCGCCGCTACGGTTCCCGCCGCGCCTGTCGCCGGTGCGCTGCCTGCCACGGCCGATGTCCTGATCGTCGGCTGCGGCCCGGCGGGCCTGACGCTGGCCGCACAGCTAGCGGCTTTCCCGGACATCCGCACGGTGATCGTGGAGCAAAAACCCGGTCCCTTGCAGTTGGGTCAGGCCGATGGCGTTGCCTGCCGGACGATGGAAATGTTTCAGGCTTTTGGTTTTGCGCACAAGGTGTTGAAGGAGGCCTATTGGGTCAACGAGACGACCTTCTGGAAACCCGATCTCGCAGACCCCAGCTGCATCGTGCGCAGCGGGCGCGTGCAGGACGTGCAAGAGGGTCTGTCGCACATGCCCCACGTGATTTTGAACCAGGCGCGCGTGCATGACTTTTATCTGGAAATCATGCAGCGCTCGGCCTCACGGCTGGTACCGCACTACAGCCGCCGACTGGCTGGGCTGGAGCGTATGCCCGATGCTGCATCGGGCGGTGCTGCCGATCACCCCGTCACCGTCCGGTTCGAGCGGCAGGACGCGGGCCACGAAGGTGAGGCCCAGAGCATCCGCGCGCGTTACGTGGTGGGCTGTGATGGCGCCCGCAGCGGCGTGCGCCAGTCCATCGGCCTCGCGCTGAAAGGCGATTCTGCCAACCACGCCTGGGGCGTGATGGACGTGTTGGTGAACACTGATTTTCCTGATATCCGGTTTAAATCGCTGATTCAGTCAGCGGGCGACGGCAGCATCGTCATCATCCCGCGTGAAGGCGGCTATCTGGTTCGCCTGTACGTCGAGCTGGACAAACTCGCTGTCAACGAGCGCGTCTCCGCCCGCAGCATCGGCATTGACAAAATCATCGCGGCGGCACAGCGCATCATGCACCCCTACCGGCTGGACGTAAAAGAAGTGGCCTGGTGGTCCGTGTATGAGATCGGCCAGCGGCTGACTGACCGATTCGATGACCTGCAACCTGAAGAGGTGGCCACGCGCCTGCCACGCATTTTCATTGCGGGCGACGCCTGCCACACCCACAGCCCAAAAGCCGGGCAGGGCATGAACGTCTCGATGCAAGACGCGTTCAACCTGGGCTGGAAGCTGGCGGCGGTACTGCAAGGGCGCAGCCCCGCCAGCCTGCTGCATACTTACTCGGCAGAGCGGCACGCGGTGGCCAAAGAATTGATCGACTTTGACCGCGAATGGGCCGCCATGCTGAGTGCGCCATTGACCAACGACGGGGGCGAGGTGCAGCGCTACTTCGTCCAGCATGGCCGCTACACGGCCGGCACCGCCACCCACTACAAACCAGCGCTGTTGACAGGCGCGGGCACGCACCAAAATTTGGCGCAAGGGCTCTTGATCGGAACGCGCTTTCATTCCGCGCCTGTCGTGCGCATCGGGGATGGCAAACTGTTGCAGCTTGGCGAGACCCTGACGGCCGACGGTCGCTGGCGCCTGATTGCCTTTGCAGGACAGGGCGATGATGCGGGGCCAGCAACTCCCGTTGGCAGGCTGTGCAGGTTTCTTGCCGAGTCGCCAAAATCCCCGCTTAAACGCTTTACCCCGGAAGGTGCGGACCTGGATTCTGTGATCGATGTGCGCGCGGTGTTTCAGCAGAGCCACCATACGCTGGCTGTCACTGCCATGCCCGAGCTGCTGTTCCCGCCCAAAGGCTGCTACGGACTTCGCGACTACGAGAAGGCGTTCTGCGCGCTGGCTGGCCCCAACCACAATGACGCCGACCAGAGCATCTATGCCATGCGCCAGATCGATACTGAGCGCGGCTGCCTGGTGGTGGTGCGGCCCGACCAGTACATTGCCGATATTCTGCCGCTGGACGCAACCGAGGCGCTGGTGGCGTTTTTTTGCGGGTTTATGCTGGATACCAAATTCAGCGTCAGGGGCTGACAATTGCCTGCCCGCCAGCTGCTTTTTTTTGCTTGCCCGTTATTTTTCAACAATGCGTGAGACTGCTGTCCAAAATTGCCACACTTTCGCGTTTGAAGCCATCAACTGGTCGCCGGAAGAGATGCGTCGGGTGTCCGATGCCAAAATGAAGGTCTATGCCGAGCTGACCAAGCGAAAAAACATCAGCCTGGATTGATCTGTAATTGATCGGTAATCATTGAGTTGTGACTGGGGAACCGCATGAACGAACTTGGCCGCATTGAAGACTTGCCCGCCGACTATGTTGCCGAGCTGAAATCCCACAACCTGATGCCACTGTGGCCCAACCTGCGGGCCATGTTGCCGCCGGAAAAACCCCGGCCGGCCACGCAGGCAACGCATTGGCCCTATGCGGCCATCCGCCCGCTGCTGATCAAGGCGGGCGAGCTCACGCCCATCGAGAAAGCAGAGCGCCGTGTTTTGGTGCTGGCCAACCCCGGCCACACGCTTGAGAAGATGCAGGCCAGCGCCGCCATTTACCTGGGCATGCAACTGCTGCTGCCGGGTGAATGGGCACCCTCGCACCGCCATACCCCCAACGCCGTGCGCATGGTGGTGGAGGGCGAGGGCGCGTGGAGCACGGTGGAGGGCGAAAAATGCCCCATGCTGCGTGGCGATTTGATCCTGACGCCCACCGGGCTGTGGCACGAGCACGGGCATGACGGCACCGAGCCGGTGATCTGGCTGGATGTGCTGGACGTACCCATCGTGTATTACCTGGAGGCCAGCTACCACGTGGACAGTGGCCGTCAGACCCCGCGCAAAGACCACGGCGAGCGCCGTTACGCGCGCGGCGGTGTGGTGCCCACGCCTGTGTTTGAGCGCGCGAACAAGGCCTACCCGATGCTGCGCTACCCGTGGGCCGACACCAAAGCCGCGCTGGAATCACTGGCTCTGGACCAGCCGGACTTGCAGGCCGTGCAGGTCACCTACGTGAACCCCGAGACCGGCGACCACGCTGAAAACATCCTCGGGTTTTACGCCATGATGCTGCGCCCCGGCCAGACTTTGACATTGCCCGCACGCAGCCCAGCTACCGTCTTCCACGTGATTGAAGGCGGCGCGGTGGTGCAGATCGAGGACCAGCGTTTCGCCATGGCTGAGGCCGACACCTGCTGTGCGCCGGGCTATACGCCCATCACCTTGAGCAACAGCGCCAAAACCCAACCCGCATTCCTCTTTATCGCCGATGAGACGCCATTACACAAGAAGCTGGGCGTGTATGAGGTGCGGGCCTGACAGCGATGAATGACCTGCCTCGATTGAGGCAGAATTAACGACCAACCCAACCCAACCCAACCCAACCCAACCTGAAGGAGACTCACATGGCAACCCCCCCGCAAAACCCGTTTGGCGACGTCACCAAAATGCTGGAAAAATTCAAGGTTCCCGGCGTGGACATGACGGCCATCATCGAAGCGCGGCGCAAAGACATCGAGGCCGTGGTCGAATCCAACAAGGCGGCGATGGAAGCCATGCAGGCCATGGCCCGCAAACAGGCTGAGATGCTGACCGCTGCCATGCAGGAAATCCAGGCCAACGCCAAGAGCATGGCCAGCAGCATGGGCGACCCGGCCAAGCAGGCCGAA
>JAYVNK010000369.1:0-11515 GCA_043758475.1 Comamonadaceae bacterium
ACATGGTTCATGTAGCGGCGAATCTCGGCATGCCCGGGAAATCGCTCAGTCCATTGCCACTCTTTGGCCAGCTCTTCCGAGAAATAGTACTGGTAGGAATGGCTCTCCGAATCGCATCGCGCACCGGGATAGCGGTTCCAGTACCAAGTGCCACCGACTTCCGAGCCGCGCTCGATCACCGCCACATCGAGTTTTAATTTGTCGCGCAGACAGAGCAGCTGGTACATGCCGGCAAATCCGGCACCGATGACGAGGGCGTCCACTTTGATGGTTGGCATGGGTGTTTTCGATAGCTCCAAGGGTTTGTTGATGCAAGCACGGGTGACTGGCTGTGACCTACCGGCACAGCAGCGCTAATAGTCTAACTCCAAGCGACTAAACGGTCTGTCCCGGATGTTGCTGCGAGTTCGGTCAAACATGAGGTGTTTGCAGAACTCAAAGGGCCGCAGGGACTCACCGGGCCTGGGTAGTCGGCACCCGTATTTGCCGATGCCCGCTACGCTGGCATTGCCCACGTGTGAAGAGTAGTTTGCCCCAACCGGCATCTCGCTTCACACTTTTTCAGCCAAAAAGCGCAGTATGCTCGAGCGGACGGTTCGATTGACAGCGGTGAACGGTAAACGTCCGGTGCCGACCACGCTGGCGAAGCTGAAACGTTTTCATTTTTTATTCAATTGCAGGAGACAAACATGAGTGTCATAAAACGAGTTGCCAACATGGTTCTGCTGGCCGGTGCGGCCGCGCTGACGCAGGCCGCATTTGCGCAGCAAACTATAAAAATAGGGGCCATCAATCCGTACAGCGGCCCGCTCGCGCTTTACGGCATTGAAGTCGGGCGCGCCATCGAGCTGGCAGTGGATCAGGCCAACGCGGCTGGCGGTTTGTTGGGCCGCAAGATTGAACTGGTGCGCGGCGACGCTGCCAACCCGCAGCAGGGCATCGCTACCGTCGAGCAGTTGGCCACCAAGGACAAGGTCGACCTGTTTGTCGGCACCTATGGCAGCTCGGTGTCCAACACCGCCAGCGATGCGGCAATGCGCTACAACAAGCTGTACTGGGAAACCATCTCGGTGGTCACCAACCTGACGGAGCGCGGCCTGCCGAACTTTGTTCGCAGCGGCCCGACCTCAGACCACTTCGCGGCCGCCGCCGTCGATACCGTGCGCAACCTGATCGCACCCAAGCTTAAAAAGGACATCAGGGACATGACGGTGTGGATTGAGCATGAGGACTCGGCATACGGCACCGAGAACGCCCAAGTGCAAAAACGCATATTTGAGGCCATGGGCGCAAAAGTCCTCGGCATCGGCTCCCACTCGTCCCGCTCGATTGACCTGACCGACGCGGTGCTGCGCGCCAAACTGGCCAATCCGGACGTGTGGATCCAGGTCGGTTATGTCCCGGATGGCAATTTGTTGCTGCGCACTGCACGTGACCAGGGCTTCAAGCCAGCCGCCCGGCTGTGGGTGGGGACTGGCGATGCGCCCGAAAGCCTGGAATCGATCGGCGCGCCCTCGCTGGAAGGCTTGCTGGTCATCACCTACACGCGCACCGACGTCGCCGAGAGCTTCGGCCCGGGGGCCAAAGGTTATCTCGACGCCTACCGCGCCAAGTTCAAGGCTGAGCCGATTGCGCTGCAAGGCATGGCCGCTTACGTCGGCACCCAGATTTTGTTCGAAGCGGTCAAGACAGCGGGCAGCACCGATGCTGAGAAAGTGCGTGCCGCCGCTGCAAAAATGGACAAGCCGGTCGGCACCTATGCGACCGGATGGGGCATCAAGTTCGACAAGAATTTTCAGAACCTGCGTGCGTTCCCAACCACGGTCCAGTGGCAGTCGGGCAAGCCAGTATCGGTGTTTCCGAAAAATGCCGTCAGTCCAGGCGTCGTCTTGAAAAGCCTGGCGGCGAACTGAGTCCTTGGGCTCTTGCGCAAGAGGGCGTGACTGACGATTTCGGCTCGTGGTTTGAGCCTCCGCCTGGCGGCGCTTGAGGCGCGCACCGTCACCATCGCGGGGCGAATCACCAAGCACGCTGGTTCCTTGCGTCGCCAGCCGCATGCGCACGGGCCGTGCGGTCTCGGCGACAGCTCTGGACAGCAAACTAGTTGCTATATATATAGTAGCTACTCATGCACACTGGACAAGGGCTAGAGGCCGATTTGGCAGGTAAAATCGGCTTTTTTGCTGTTTTGCATGGCAATTTGCGCTTTGAGGATCGCTTTCCTGGCGACTTCACGGCCCCAAGTAAGCCCGGCGCAATTCATCGATGCCCAGGGATTCCGCCGGCCGGCTGCGGCATTGTTTGCTGCCACGCGATCGCGTGATCGGAACCCGATTAACGGGCCCGGGTATTCATCAGGGTTGACCCCGCAGCGCAGGGCCGGTACACTAATAACCAATCAGTCATTAATGCCAATGCCTCCCCCCCGACCACTCTACAGCGCAGAAAAAGCGCCCCAGCCCAAGCGCGAGCGCCGCAAGGACTTGCGCCCTGGCGAGTTGCTGGCCGCTGCGCTGGACCTGTTTGTGGAGAAGGGCTTTGCGGGCACGCGCGCTGAGGAAGTCGCGCTGCGGGCAGGCGTGTCCAAGGGCACGCTGTTTTTGTATTTTTCCAGCAAGGAAGAACTGTTCAAGGCGGTGGTGCGTGAGCACATCGGAAGCCATTTGCGCGCCGGGTTCGAAGCCCTTGCGGTGCGGCAGGAGCCCGCAGCCGAATTGCTGACCTATTGCATAGCGCAATGGTGGGAGCGCTACGGGGTCACCAAAGCGTCGGGCATTACCAAGCTGATGATGTCCGAGGCCACCAATTTCCCCGAGCTGGCTGCGTTTTACCAGCAGGAAGTGATAGTGCCCGGCCGTGCGTTGATCCGTGGCGTTTTGCAGCGCGGGGTGGACTCTGGGGAGTTTGTCATTGACGACATTGACAACGCGGTCTACATCGTCCTGGCTCCGCTGATGTTTCTCATCCTTTGGCGCCATTCCATGGGGCCCTGTTCACCCACCACGCAGCAGATCGACCCGGCGCGCTTTCTCAAATGCCAGATCGACATCCTGCTGCGCGGTGTGATGGCACCAACGCATGGGATGCGGCAAGACAGGGCCAGCAGGCAAGCAGGCAAGCAGACAGTTAACACTCATAAGGCTAAGACAGCATGAAAAAGTGGATGAAGTGGGCGATTGCAGCCGTGGTGGCCTTGGCTTTGGCGGGTGCCGTGTTTCGCGCCCTGAACGCACGAAGCGCGCAGCAAAAGGCGGTCGCGGCCAGCGCAGCAGCGCCCAAAACACCCTCCGGGATTGAGGTGGCCACCACTGATCTGGTGCAGGTAGTGAGCCGCGAGCTGTCCCAGGGGATGCCAATTTCAGGCTCGCTCAAGGCAGTCAATTCAGCCTTTGTCAAAGCACGGGCGGCGGGTGAACTTCAAGGCTTGCGTGTTCGTGAGGGCGATGCCGTCAAGGCCGGGCAAATCATCGCGCGGGTGGACCCGATTGAATACACCGCCCGGCTGCAGCAAACCCAGCGCAGCGCGGAAGCGGCCAAAGCGCAGATTGATATCGCCCAGCGCCAGTACGACAACAACAAGGCGCTGGTGGACCAGGGCTTTATCTCCAGGACCGCGCTGGACACGTCATCGGCCACGCTGGAAGGCGCACGCGCCAGCTATGCGTCGGCCCAGGCGGCTGTCGACATCACCAAAAAAGCAATGGACGACACGGTGCTGCGCGCGCCTATCGGTGGCTGGATTTCGCAACGGCTGGCGCAGCCCGGCGAGCGCGTCGGCATTGATGCCAAGGTGGTCGAGATTGTCGATTTGAACCGCATGGAGCTCGAAGCCAGCCTGTCCGCCGCTGATGCCGCCAGCGTGCGCGTGGGCCAGGCTGCACAGCTTCAAATTGAAGGCATGGCCGAGCCCGTGGCCGCCACGGTGGCACGCATCAACCCGGCCACCACCGCTGGCACCCGGGGCGTGCTGGTGTACCTGTCGGTGGCCGCCCGCCCCGGCCTGCGCCAAGGCCTGTTCGCGCAAGGCAGCCTGGGCACATCACGCGCGCAGGTGCTGGCCCTTCCGCTGTCCAGCGTGCGTACGGACAAACCGGCACCCTATGTGCAGGTGGTCGAGAACAACGTGGTGGTCCACAAAGCCGTCGAACTGGGCGCTAGGGGCGAATCGGCTGGACAGATGATGGTGGCCGTCACGGGCCTTGCCGAAGGAACGACCGTGCTGGGTGCCACCGTGGGCCTGGTTCGCGAAGGATCCAGCGTGAAGACCAGCACAGGGGTGAAATAGCATGTGGTTCACCCGTGTCAGCCTGAACAACCCGGTCTTTGCGACCATGGTGATGTTGGCCCTGGTGGTGCTGGGGGTGTTCAGCTACCAGCGCCTGCAGGTCGATCAATTCCCCAACATTGACTTTCCCGTCGTGGTAGTCAGCACCGAATACCCCGGCGCGTCCCCGGAGATTGTGGAGAGCGAGGTCACCAAAAAAGTGGAAGAAGCCGTCAACGCGATTGCCGGCATCAGCGCCCTGACCTCACGCAGCTACGAAGGCCAGTCGGTCGTCATCATCGAGTTCAATCTGGAAATCAACGGCCGCAAGGCGGCCGATGACGTGCGCGAAAAAGTAGCCGCCGTGAAGGCGGACTTCCGTACCGAGGTCAAAGAACCCAGGGTGTCAAGGTTCGATCCGTCAAGCGCCGCCATCTGGTCGCTGGCCGTAATGCCGACCCCCACGCTTGCCACTGCGTGTGCTGCGCTGCCCCCCGAGGGGGCGAATTTTTCTAGGGGCGGCCCGTCGAAAAATTGCCCCGATCAGATGAGCGCCATCGAGCTCACCAACTGGGCCGACCAGGTTCTGAAGAAGCGCCTGCAAAACGCGCGCGGTGTGGGCGCTGTGAACCTGGTGGGCGGCTCCAAGCGCGAAATCAATATTTACCTGAACCCGCAGGCGCTGGAGTCTTACGGCATCACTGCGGACCAGGTGACGACCGCCGTGCGCAACGAGAACCAGAGCCTGCCGATTGGCGCGATCCGCTCGCTGGCACAGGAGCGTGTGGTGCAGGTGGATGCGCGCATGCAGCGCCCTGAAGATTTCTCCAAAATCATTGTGGCACGCAAGTCCGGCGCGGCAGTCAGGCTGGGGCAGCTGGCGCGTATCAGTGATGCAGGGCAGGAGGTTGAAAGCCTGGCGCTTTACAACGGCCAGCGCACCCTGCTGATGACGGTGCAAAAGTCACAGGACGAAAACACCATTGACGTGGTGGAGGGCCTGAAAAAAGCCGTTCTGGACATCACGCCGCAGTTGCCACCCGGGGTGCGACTGGAGCCGATCACTGACAGCGCTCGGCCCATCAAAGTGTCGGTGGACAACGTGCGCCGCACCCTGATTGAAGGTGCACTGCTCACCGTGCTGATCGTGTTTTTGTTCCTCAACTCATGGCGCTCCACCATCATTACCGGGCTGACGTTGCCGATTGCGCTGATTGGCACTTTTCTGTTCATGTACATGTTTGGTTTCACCATCAACCTGATCACCATGATGGCGCTGAGCCTGTGCGTGGGCCTGCTGATTGACGATGCGATCGTGGTGCGCGAAAACATCGTGCGCCACGTTCAGATGGGCAAGACGCCTTACCAGGCCTCCCTTGACGGCACGCAGGAGATTGGGCTGGCCGTCCTGGCCACCACCCTGTCCATCGTGGCCGTGTTTTTGCCAATTGGCTTCATGAGCGGCATTGTGGGCAAGTTCTTCCACGAGTTTGGCATCACCATCGTGGCAGCGGTGCTGATCTCGATGTTTGTCAGCTTCACACTGGACCCGATGCTCTCCAGCATCTGGCACGACCCAAGCATTGATGCACTCGGCAAAACCGGGCCGCCGGTCACGCTGTATGACAAAACCATTGGCCGCGTCACCGGCTGGTTTGACCGGGCCACCGAGTCCCTGGCCAATGTCTACCAGGGCATTTTGGGCTGGAGCCTCAAGCACAAGCTCAAGACCCTTGCACTGGCGCTGGCCACGTTTGTCGCTGCCATTTTCATGGTGCCGCTGCTGGGCACTGAGTTTGTGCCCAAAGCGGACTTCTCGGAGACCACCCTCAACTACTACGTGCCCGTGGGTTCGTCGATCGAAGCCACCGAGGCAAAAGCCCGGCAGGTCGAGGCCATCGTGCGCGAATTCCCCGAGGTGCGCTACACACTCACCACCATCAACACCGGCAACGCGCAGGGCAAGATTTATGCATCTACCTATGTGCGTATGGTCGACCGCAAGGCGCGCAGCGTGAGCGTGGATGGTCTGTCCAACGTGCTGCGCGAGCGCCTGCGCCAGGTGCCGGGCATCACGGTCACCCACATTGGCGTGCTGGGCTCGGTGGGCGGCAACAAGGGCGTGGAATTCTCGCTCAAAGGACCCGACCTCAAAGAGCTTGAACGCCTCACCGCCACCGTGCGCCAGCGCATCGAGAATATCCCCGGCCTGGTGGACATGGACTCCAGCGTCAAGCCGGACAAACCGACGATTGAAGTGGACATCAAGCGCGATGCGGCCTCGGACCTCGGCCTGGGCATTGCCCAGATTGCCGGGCCGCTGCGCACGCTGGTGGCAGGCCTGACCGTGGGCAACTGGCGCGCACCCGATGACCAGACCTACGACGTCAAGGTGCGCCTGGCCCCGGACGCACGCAACAGCCCGCAAGACCTGGATCGCCTGCCCTTCATGGTCGGCAGCAATGCCGACGGCAGCGCCCGCGTGGTGCGGCTGAACCAGGTGGCCACGGTGCGCGAATCCACCGGACCCAACCAGATCAACCGGCGGGATTTGACGCGTGAGGTGGCCGTCAGCGGCAACAGCTATCTGCGTTCTGCCGGGGAGGTCTCGACAGACATCCGCAGCGCGCTGGAAGGCATGAGCTGGCCTCCGGGCTACAGCTTTGTGTTTGGCGGCAGCACCAAGAACATGCAGGAGTCTTTCGGCTACGCCATCTCGGCGCTGGTGCTGGCAGTGGTGTTCATCTACATGATTCTGGCCAGCCAGTTCAAGAGCTTTTTGCAACCGCTGGCGCTGATGACAGCGCTGCCGCTGACCCTGATTGGCGTGGTGCTGGCGCTGTTGATGTTCCGCTCCACGCTGTCAATGTTTTCGGTGATTGGGATTGTGATGCTAATGGGCCTGGTCACGAAAAACGCGATTTTGCTGGTGGACTTTGCGATTCGGCTCCGGGAAGACCAGACCGGCGCGGACGGCCGCCGCATCGCCGGCATGCCCCGCACCGAGGCTCTGCTGATGGCCGCCAAAGTGCGCCTGCGCCCGATCCTGATGACCACCCTGGCCATGATCTTTGGCATGGTGCCGCTGGCATTTGCGCTGAGCGAAGGCGCCGAGCAACGCGCGCCCATGGGCCAGGCCGTCATTGGTGGGGTGATCACGTCGTCCCTGCTGACGCTGGTGGTGGTGCCTGTGGTGTATTGCTACATGGACGACCTGGCAAACTTCTCCAAGCGCCTGTTCAAGGGAAAATCCGGGCGGCGCGAGGCACTAAAATCAGCCGCTTGAACCCCACGTTGATTGCCACGACAGCCGGAAAACACCCATGAACCTCGAACTCGCCCGCTTCAACATGATTGAGCAGCAAATCCGCCCCTGGGACGTGCTGGACGCCAGCGTGCTGCATCTTCTTTCCGTTGTCAAGCGCGAAGACTTTGTGCCCACTGTGCACAAGGCGCTGGCATTTGTGGACATGGAAATCCCGCTGCGCACACCGGTAGATGAGGCGATGAACCTGGGCCAGTGCATGCTGGCACCACGCGTGGAAGCCCGCATGCTGCAGGATGCCGCGGTGCAAAAGCATGAGAAAGTGCTGGAGGTTGGCACCGGGTCTGGCTACATGGCCGCCCTGCTGGCGCATCGGGCGCAACGGGTGATTTCGCTGGAGATTGACCAGGCGCTGGTCAGCATCGCGCGTGCCAACCTGCAAAAAGCCGGCGTTCACAACGCCGAGGTGCGCCATGCAGACGGCGCACAAGGCGCGCCGGTGGAAGGCCCGTTTGACGTGATTGTGCTCAGCGGCTCAGTTGCAGCGGTGCCGCAGGCCCTGCTGGCAAGCCTGAAAGTGGGGGGCCGCCTGGTGGCCATCGTCGGCGAGGAGCCCACCATGCGCGCCACGTTTGTCACCCGTGTGGGCGATGCCGACGGGGTTGAATATCGCACCGAACAGCCCTGGGACACCGTGGCTGCGCGCTTGCTGCACTTCCCTGAGCCTTCGCGGTTCACTTTTTGACGTAATCCGCTTAAACCGTTTCAGCCGCGACGCCGTCACGCATGATTGATCAAATACGCCCGTCCGGCCTGGCTGCGTGGTTCCAGGCGACGGCCGGGCATGGCCTGCCTGTGGTGCTGGATGTGCGCGAGGCTGCGGAGCTGCGAACCGCCAGCGTCACGCCCGACGGCTTTGAGCTGATCGCAATGCCCATGGGCACCGTGCCCTTGCGCCTGGCCGAGCTTGACCCCCGCCGCCCCATTGCCTGCCTGTGCCATCACGGCGTGCGCAGCCAGCGCGTCGCGGCCTTTCTGGCCGGCCATGGCTTTGTGAATGCGGTCAACATTGCGGGCGGCATTGACGCCTGGTCCCAAGAGCTTGACCCTTCCATCGCAATCTACTAGCCACAAAATACCGCCCTGAAAAATACGCGCTGCCAACGCTGCGACCTGCCATGAAAACCCACCTCGAACCGCCCGCGCCAGACCCCATGAAAAAAAGCCTCCTGCTTGCATCCGTCGCTGCCGTGATCGCCGTTGTCACACTGCCTGTGCGTGCGCAAAACCTGGTGGAACTGTTCGACTCAGCCCGCAGTTACGACGCCTCCTACCAGTCGTCAAAGTCGCAGTTTGACGCCAACCTGGCCCGTGCCGAGCAGTCCCGGGCGGGGGTGTTGCCGACACTGGGGCTGGCAGCGGCCATCTCCCGCTCCACGCTGTCAGTCACCCCGGACATCGGTCCCGAAATCAACCGGCCGTTTGGCACGCAAAGCGCCACACTCAGCGCCTCCCATCCTCTTTACCGTCCCGCCAACTGGATCACCTATGAGCAGGGCAAGAAAAGCATTGATGTGGCACAGGCCCAACTGGTGGCCGCAGAGCAGGATTTGATCGTGCGGGTAAGCCAGGCTTACTTTGACGTGCTGGCATCACAGGACAGCCTGACGTTTGTATTGGCGCAAAAGGCGGCCGTGGCCGAGCAACTGGCCTCTGCCAAGCGCAATTTTGAAGTCGGCACCTCCACCATTACCGACACCCGTGAAGCCCAGGCACGGTTTGACCTGGTGATTGCCCAGCAGATCGGCGCTGAAAACGATTTGCGCGTCAAGAAAATAGCGCTGGACCAGCTGGTGGGCAAAGGTGATGCGCAGCCCCGTTCGCTCGCCTTGCCGTTGACCCTCCCTGCCCTTGAGCCTGGTAACGTCAACGCCTGGGTGCTGCAGTCTGAAGAGGGCCACCCCAGCATCCGCCAGGCGCAGACCCAGCTGGAGGTGGCGCTGCTGGAGACCAACAAAGCCCGCACCGGCCACAAACCAACCCTGGACGTGGTGGCCAGTTACGGCATGATCCGCAATATGGATGGCACGACGACCTCGTCAGTGGGCTCGCATGTGGGCACCGGCTCCATGGGCCTCGCCTTCAACCTGCCACTGTTCGCCGGCTACGCCGTGCAGAACCGCATCAAGGAAACGCTGGCGCTGGAAGACAAGGCGCGCAATGACCTGGAGGGGGCCAAACGCACTGTCGCGCAAGCCACCCGCACCGCCTACTTTGGCGTGGACTCCCTGCTGGGCCAGGTCAAGGCCTTTGAAGCCGCCGAGGCGTCCAGCCAGAGCGCGCTGGACGCCAACAAGCTGGGCTACCAGGTGGGCGTGCGCATCAACATTGACGTGCTCAACTCGCAAAGCCAGCTGTTCCAGACCAAGCGGGACTTGGCCCGCGCCCGCTACGACGTGCTGGTGAACGGCCTTAAATTGCGCCAGGCTAATGGCACGCTCAAGGCCGAAGACTTGCAGGGCGTGAATACGCTGCTGGCCAAATAAACCGTATTTTTACGGGCTTTAGGGGTAAAAATGTCCCGAAGCCCTCGTGTAGCATGCGTAGTAAGCTACTAATTTAGTAGTATTAGGTCTGTCCGGTGCAATCAGGCATTCACCAAAAAGTGGTTCACACTGTCGCTTTCATGTGCAACTGCTGCACGATGGCACCGGCCAGTCGTTCTGCCGCACCCCGGTGCGGTTGCAAGAATAGTTCGCAGGCGTTTTGAGCCGCACGCAGCGCCGCGTCATCGCGCACCAGCCGCTGCGCCATGAAGACGCCTTGTGTCAAATCATCCACACGAATAGCCGCGCCAGCCGACTGGGCAAGATCGCTGGCCTGGGCGAAGTTGAAGGTGTGCGGTCCCATGACCAGCGGGCAGCCGCAGGCCGCCGCTTCAATCAGGTTTTGGCCGCCCAGTGCTTCAAAGCTGCCGCCCAGCAGGGCCGCATTGGCCAGGCCGTAGTACAGCGACATTTCACCCAGCGAGTCACCGAGCCAGATAATGTCTGCAGCGCCAGAGTCAGGTACTCCGAGCGGGCCATCGCCCCACGAACTTCGCCTGGACACGCGCAGGCCATGGCTCTCAATCAGTGTGGCAACCTCGTCCACACGCTGCGGGTGGCGAGGCACCACCAGCCACTGAACGCGATTTTGGCTTACCTGAATTGCTTCCAGCTGGTTCATTCCTGATTTAATAGCTGACAATGCACCATCCGCAGGGGCTACAGCCCTAAAATCCTCCAAAACCTTGAGGAACGCAGCTTCTTCGCCCGCACGGGAGCTGGCAAACATCACTACCGGCCGCTGCGTTGCATTGCGCCACGCCTGCCGCCAGCGCCCGCCCTGCGCCAGTTGCGCGGCATCGGGTGTGGCATCAAACTTGATGTTGCCCAGTACCACCGGTCCGGCCCCCGCCACTGCCGCGCCCACGGCGCGGAGCCGCTGTGCATCGGCATCAGTCTGCGCCCACACCGCCGCAAGCGTTCCATAAGCCGGGCGGGACAGCCAGCCCAGACGTCGCGCCTTGCGTTGCGACTTCTCGCTCAGTCGTGCGTTGGCCAGCACCAGCGGCACTGCGGCCCGCTGGCAGGCGGCTGACAGATTGGGCCAGACCTCGGTTTCCATGAGAATGCCGATCCTGGGCCTGAAACGCACCAGAAAATGCTGCACCGCCCGCGGCGAGTCCCAAGGCTGCCAGACCTGGGCATCGCCCGCGCGCAGCAGCCTGGCACCTTCAGCGCGGCCGGTGGCCGTGCCATGGGTCAGCAGCAAACGCATGCCGGGCACGCGTGCGCGAAGGCGCTCAATCAGGATCGCCGCAGCACGGGTTTCGCCAAGCGACACGGCGTGAATCCAGACGAAGCCACCGGACGGCGGGGCGGCACCTGAATAGCAGCCAAAGCGCTCGTCCATGGCGACCAGGTAGCCCGGCTCGGCCACGC
>JAYVNK010000370.1:0-3746 GCA_043758475.1 Comamonadaceae bacterium
TGGCGCTCTGCGGCATTAGTCTCTGGCACCCGCATCCGGCATCAGAAAGACAGCCAAGTTCCGCGCAGCCCCTGCTGCTCAACACCAGGTTTGGACCAATCACACACCCCTGCAGGGAAAATCGCTGCCAGCCGGGCGCGCTGAAGGGAGGTGAAGGTGGTGGCGTAGTCGGCCATGGATACGGGCTTGAGCTGGCACTTGATGACGTCTGCCGCCAATTGGGCGCCTGCCACAAAGCGCGGCGAGCCTGGGGCGGGATAGAGCGCTGCACACTGGCCGCTGTTGCGCTCGAATTTTTCAACAATTTTGCGGGGGTTGGCGTCACGCGTCAGGCAGCCTTCTTGCAGGCTGGCGGGTTTGCTGCGCACCACTTTTTCGCGTTGGGAGCCAGGTTTGGTGTCAGCCGCAATGTTGGCCAGCCATTGGTCCATGTCTTTCAGCGCGCCGATCAGCATGGGGCTGTCGCTGCTGTAATAACCATAGCGGTAGTCCTCCACCAGCATGACCTGGTTGTCGGCATTGCCATTGGCGCTGGTCAGGCGCTCCCGCATCGAGAACGAGTGGTAGCGCAGATGGATGTCGCCCACGGCAGAGTCGTCGGTGTAGGCGCGGTAGTCAATGATGGGGATGTCGCGCAGGCCGCCCCCGCCCGAGGTCAGCCTGCCCGTCTGGTAGGCCTGGCGCATGGCAAGCACGTCGCCTGCGGTGCGGCCTTCGGTGAAGCGTGCGTCACGGTCATAGCCACCCACGTTGTCATTGATGTGCAGGAACTGGTCCACCGTGATCACGCCGTCAACCAATGCGCGCAGGCCGTACTGCACGCCGGTGTTGTCGATGGGTCGGCGAGCAAAGCCGGTGGCCGGGTCTTTGCCGTAGACATTGATGTTGTGGTCGTAAATGCTGCAGCGCACGCCCTTGGGGTTGGTGGTGGCGTTGTAGCGCTCGGCCACCGGCAGCGTGTCAGGGCAATAGGCATCAGGCGCGATGCGCATCGCACCCTCGTACACAGTAGCGGTGTAGATGGTTTTGACCGTTTGCACCCCGGCCACCAGGCGCTGCTGCTCGTCGGTAAACGCGCCCGGCACTTTGTTACTGAAGTAGTTGCCCAGCAGGCGCTGGTCGGTGATGGACTGGGCGGTGGCAAAGGCCACCTCGGGGAAGCTGCAGCCCGGCAAAATGCCGTCCAGCAGGCCGGGGTAATTGTCGGCAATCTGGTGCTGCTGGTACGAGCCGCCCGAGCAGCCCCAGCCAATGGTGTAGCGCGGTGAGCCATAGGTTTTGATGAAGCGCTCTTTCACCATCGCCATGGATTCAGCAGCCGTGAGGTCCTGGCAGTTCACACCAAACACGTTGAGCGTGCTGGAGGCCATGGCATAGCCCTGCTTCAGGATGTTGTGGTCCAGCACGCCGCCGGTGATATTGCCCTGGCGGTACCAGCCGCCCGTGCAGCCGCCGCCAAACGTGTAGACCAGGCGGCCATTCCAGCCCGCCGGCGTGTTGGTAAAACCAGGTGTGCCCTCGGTCGCCGGGTTGTGCAGCACGGCGGTCTGGTAGATGGCGCGGTTTACCGTGCCGGTTTCCACCCGCACGATGTAGGGCACGGTCTTGCCGCCGACCTGGGTGGTGGCCAAGTCGGCGGGCAGGGCGCTAAGCGACGGCAGCGCCACAAAGGCTGGCTTGGCTGCGGTGTTGCGGTAAACGTAGTCCACTCTTGTGGCCACTGAGCAGTTGGCGTCCAGCGGCGCGCCCAGCATCGTCTTGCCGTCAGCCAGCACAAAGGTGTCGGTCTGGCAGGCAAAAGGCATCTGCTGCGGGCCGGAGAACATGGGCCCGCTGGCCGGGTAGTTGGTCAGCTCGAGTGAACTGCTGGCTCTGGCTGCCCACTCGCCGGGGAGTTGCAAATCTGCAATCAGCAGGTTTTTGCCGATGGCCATGCCGGTGACGAGCCCGGTCGGTTTGCCACCGGACGCGCCCGCTGCAAATGCGGCGGTCACATCACGCCCGTTCAGCGTGACCCGCAGCTTGGCAATGGGCGGTATGTTGCCATTGATCCGTACCAGCGCATCACCGCCACTGACCCACTGCGGCGAGGGGGATGACAGCACCTCCAGCTTCAAATCAGAGGGTCGGGTGCCAACGCTGGCGCAGCCTGCCAATGCCGCCGCCACGACGGCTGAGGCGAAGGCGAAAAATCCCGCCCTTGCAGTTGGGGAACGCCTTGCGGCTGGGTTTAACTGGCAGGTCATGATCTGTCTCGCTCCGATGGTTTTTGCTCCGGAGTGACTGTAACCTAACCCATGCGCCAACGCGGATGCCGGCAGGCCGCAGAGCCAATCGCCCGCCCCTTACATGGCCTTGAACAAATGCGCGTAAAGCCGGCTCACGGGCAGCTTGTGCGCGCACCCGCGCAGGCCCAGCCACAGTTTGCCGGCTTCATCCCGCGTGACGGCTTCAATGCTGCTGGCGCGCACCACGGTGCCGCGATGCACTTGCCAGAAGTTTTGCGCGTCAAGCTGGGGCAGCAGTTCTTTCAAAGGCGTGCGGATCAGGTATTCATGTGTTGCGGTCAGAACCCGAACATATTTGTCGGCGGCCTCGAAGTACACCACCTCATCCACCGGCACCATGCGCAGGGTGCTGCCCACAGTGGCCTGGATGACGCGCAGAGGCGTGACGGTCGGGTTGGCTCGCGCCGTGCCAGGTGCGTCAGCAGCGGGCCGTGCCGCAGTTGGCGCGCCAGCCACCAGTGCACGGAGCTGCGCCAGAGTTGCTTCAAAAGTAATAGCCGTTGAAGCACTTCCAACAAGGGCCACCTGCACTTTTGACACTGTTTTTCGCAGCCGCGCGGCTTGTACCGGCTTTAACACGTAGTCCATCGCCTGCGCCTCAAATGCCTGCACGGCATACTGGTCATACGCGGTGATGAAGACCAGCGCTGGGAATGGCCGGTCTTTGACGGGCCACGCATCGGCCAGCGCCACAGCGGCGTCCAGCCCGCTCATGCCGGGCATGCGGATGTCAAAGAACAGCACATCGGGTTGCAGGGCCAGAGCCTCGCGCACGGCAGATGCGCCGTCCCCCACCGTGGCCACAATCTGCAACTCAGGCCATGCGGATGTCAGCTCTGCCACAAGAGCAGCGGCCAGCAGCGGTTCGTCTTCGGCAATCAGGGCTGTGGGGGACATGGGACGGGCATGCGTTGCAAGGTAGGAGCAGTTTTAAGTGGTTTTCACACGTTTTTGGCAGAAAAAGTGACTGTAGCCCCAGTCCCTGTTGAATAGTTAGATATTAATAATGTAGCATCCTGGTCGCCGTAGGCCGTGACCAGCCGCTCGCGCACCTGCGCCAGCCCAAAGCCGCCGCGCTCGCGCGCCTGCACGCTCTGGCCGGCGGCTGCGGTCATGTCTGCAGCCAGACCGACACCCGTGTCAACCACCTCCAGCGTGATCACACGCCCCTCGCGCCGCGCCTGCACGCTGATGATGCCACCCTCCAGCTTGGGCTCCAGCCCGTGCCGGATGCTGTTTTCAACCAGCGGCTGCAGGAGCAGCGTGGGCACCGGTTCAGCCGCCAGGTCAGCGGGCAGATCCAGCGTGTAGCGCAGGCGCGGACCCATGCGCACGGCCATCAGTTCAAGGTAGTCGCTAAGCTGAAGTTCCTCCCCAAAAACAGCGAGTTTTCCCAATGAAACTGCGGCATTTTGAGGTTCCGGATTCTGTCTACAGTTTGATGAGGCGGATCAATTC
>JAYVNK010000371.1:0-3739 GCA_043758475.1 Comamonadaceae bacterium
TCCGAACATCACCGGGGTGAATAACGCGCTGGCCAGCGCGTCCGATCCGTTCAACTCGTCCACCGCCCGGACAACCGGTGATGGCAGCGATATTTTGATACTGCGGTACCAGGCGGCTGAGACTTTTCCAGGGTCTGGCGTGGCCGATAGGTCCATGATCGACTGCATGGGCAACTCTGCGGCCACGCCAGCTGCCGATCGGTACGACCGCATAGGCAGCGTACTTCATGTGCAGGTAAATCAAGGGGAACCCTCTTTAATGTGCACAACAGTGGGTGCGACTGCGGGGACGTTTTCCACGCAACCTATCATCAGGGGCGTGGAGAACTTCCAGGTGTTGTACGGCGTAGACGGGGTTACCGCAGGAACAGCCCCACCAGTCGCAGCGGGCGACACTGTGCCGGAAAGCTACCTTCGTGCTGACCAGCTTGTCGTCGCTGGCAATGCCATTGCAACCAATGCCAACTGGCGCCGTGTGCGCAGCATGCGCATTGGAGTTGTCTTGCGAGGGCCTGTCAATTCAGCTCAGGGCATAGGCGCACAAACCTATTACCCGTTTGGCCCGGCGCCCGGTTCTTCAGGCGGGGCAAAGGGCTCTGCCTTGTCGTCCACCAATGACACTGGCACTGTTTTTGCGCCGACTGCGGATGGGCGTTTGCGTCAGGTAGTTACGTTCACGGTGCATTTGCGCAATGACCAGGGGCTCTGAAACTATGGACAAGACATCCAGCAAGGCAATGATGAGGACTCAAATGCGGTTTGCTCAGCATCACGGGGGCCAGCGAGGTGCTTCGCTGATCATGGTCATGTTGATACTGGTGATCGTTTCACTGCTTGGGGTAGGCGGCGCGCAAATCGCGCTCATGGGCGAGCGCAGCGCACGCAATGACCGGGACCAGCAGATCGCCTGGCAGGCGGCCGAAGCCGCCCTGGTTGACGCGGAAGCTGACATGATTGACCCGACCGCCAGCCCCACCACAACGCGCCAGCCACTGTTTGACGCGAAGAATCAAATTGCGTTTTATAACGGGTGTGGCACCGCAACATCTGTTCCTACAGGCAAGTCGCTCGGGTTGTGTGCACTGAACACAGACCGAACGGTGAAACCGGCTTGGTTGACTGCGGATTTCACCATCACCGGCAGCACCGCAATGACCACCGAGTATGGTCAGTTCACCGGCCGCAGTTTTGCAGCAGGCGGCAGAGGCATACAACCCGCCCTGAAGCCACGGTATTTGATTGAGGTTGTGCCAGACCCCTATGGCGATAAGTCCGACCCCAAATTCATCTACCGCGTCACCGCCATGGGATTTGGCCCGCGTGCCGATATTCAGGCCGTATTGCAAATGATTTATCGAATTTAAGAACTGGGACGTACCATGTACACCATTTCACCCCCTCAGAATTCTTTCACGTCAGCCTGTAAAGCGGGCTACGCGGCAACCTTTGGACGGATGGCCAATCATCCGAGGCTCCGCCTGGCTTCGTGGCTCGCTTTACCTGTGGTTGCGGCATTGTCTTTTGTAGCGTTTGGCACCGGCAGCCCACCCGTTATACCTGCTGTCAATTTGTCCGCCGATCCTCTATATGCGTCGGCAGGCGGGGATAAACCGGTTTTGGCATTGGCGCTGTCCGTGGAGTTTCCAACAGTAGGTGCCCAGTATGTGCAAACACCGGCTGCCACATTGGATTCGGACTATTCCAACACCAAGGAGTACTTGGGCTATTACGATGCGGAGAGTTGTTACGCCTACAACAACGCGCCCACAGAGGCACCGGTAGCTCCCCTCACTGGCTCAGACTACAAACGATTTGACCGTGTCGGTGCTGCCACCACCCGCATGTGCAACGTCAGTTTCCCCAACGCTTTCAGCGGCAATTTTTTGAACTGGTCTTCCAGTTCGGCCATTGACATGTTGCGACTGTCTTTGACTGGGGGTGATCGACTTGTTGATACGACTGCACTGACTATTCTGCAACGCGCTGTGATCCCGAATGGCGACCCCATCTGCATGTGGAACAGTCCCAACTTTCCCGCCAAGCAACTGCTTAGGACGGGTGGCACATCTGGCGTGGCCTATTTTGGCGCGGTGCCGACCTCCATGGCAACGGCTGCTGGCACCAACGACATTTGGATTGGCAACACGTTGAATAAAATCTTCTTTGGGACGTCTCAGGGGGGAAGCTGCGGCAACACTGGCAGCTACACGCTGGGCGGTGCACAGGCGGCCATACAAAAGGGTCCTTACACCATGCCGGTGAATACCCCATTGCCTTCCGATGCCGTCTTGCTTGGCGGCGAGGGCATCACCTACACCTTTACCGGGGTTAAAGAAGTATGGTTCGGAGTCAAAAATGGCGGGATCGACTATTGGACGGTATTACCCGCGTCAGGTGGCATTGACTGCTATTGGCAGGGAGGCGGTGGCCCTTATGGCGGTATTCAGGATCCCGCGCCTGGTGTAAGTAAGAACTGCTACGTTCGTCCTTACACCGGTGCCTGGACGCCCACGGCTTCAACAGGCACATTGAATACTGATGGCTTCTTCTATTCCCGAGTTCAGGTTTGCAACGTGAATGGCTCAGGTGTTTTGCAGGATGTGCGTGACTACGGCTTGTGCAAGCAGTATCCCAACGGCAACTACAAGCCAAGCGGTGCCGTTCAGAAGTACAGCGACCAGTTGCGCCTCGCTGCATTTAGCTATTTGATGGATCAGACTGCCAGCTACAACATTGGCGGTCGCTACGGCGGCGTATTGCGAGTGCCTGTCAAGTACGTAGGCCCAAAGACCTTTGACGAAAATGGCGTGGAAAACACACCCACGGGCGGCAACGCCAACAAGGAATGGGATGTCAGCACCGGGGTGTTTAACGTGAACCCCGATGGCGACACCACCTTCAACAAAAGCGGTATCACCACCTACCTCAACCAGTTTGGCCGTACCGGCCCGGTACCTGGACGGTATAAAAAATACGACCCGGTAGGAGAACTGCATTACGAAACCCTCAGATACCTGCAGGGCCTACAGCCCAGTCCTGACGCTATCAGTAGCATCACTCCTGACATGTACGACGGGTTTCCCGTGACCACCGCTTGGACGGACCCATACGGCGGCACCCGATCACCCACCAGTGATTATTCGTGCCTGAAAAGCAACATCGTCGTCATTGGCGACATCAACACCCATGACGGTGGACGTCTGCCTGCGGCAAGCGTGGCCAATAACATTCCTGACATCAACTACTGGCGTGGAATTGTGCAAAGTTATGAGCAAAACTTGAGCACGACCTACACGGATGGGGGTGGCGTTTCACGCACAACGGGCAATCCGAATGGGGCCAACAACAGCGTACCGAGCAGCGCCCAAACAAGCCAGATAATGGGTTCAGCTTACTGGGCACACACCCAGGACATCCGGGGAACAGCCTGGAGCGATACGGCCAAGCGGCGCCCCGGCTTGCGCGTTAAAACTTTTACCTTTGACGTTAACGAATACGGGCAACAAAATAGTGCGGCTGTCAGGCGGACTTCCAACCAGTTTTTCATGGCGGCCAAATATGGTGGATTTGAGACCAATGCCGCCAATATTGTGTCGTCAACAAACCCGCTGTCATTCAATACACAGGGAAACCCATTCAAAAGGGACGATGGCACGGTCGATAAATATGTCTGGGAAGACACCGATACCCGGGCAAGCCGGGTCGGCGAAGCGAATACCTATTTTCTGCAGAGCGATGC
>JAYVNK010000372.1:0-3732 GCA_043758475.1 Comamonadaceae bacterium
GCCAACACCTGCATGTGGATGAACGACGTGGCCGCCGCGTGGATGATGACCTCCATGACCACCTCGCCGATCTGGGTCGCGCTGGTGCAGTCATTCGCGCCGGGAAAAAGTTTGATTTACTCGGGCGCACAGGTCCCGGGCGATATTGGGATATACGCCCGGTGGCACCCTCGCCACGTGCAGCAACTGAATTAGCCGCGTTTTTGAAAGCCGCGCTGGTTGAACATTAAGAGCATCACCCCTATAAGGAGCAGTGGAAGTGTCGCCGGCGTCGGTACGATGCCCCCCGGAAGTGACGCGGAGAAGCTGACTTCGCTAGCCGCAGCATCCATTGACCGTCTATCCGACGCCTGCGCCCGCCGTCGCACGCTAGGTCCCAAGCCCGGTACGCGCGCCGTAGCCCTTTCAGAATCTGCGTAAGCAGATATAAAAAGTGTAGCTCGCCCACCAGCCTCTGAGGCCAGCTGTCGCAGTAACTGGTAACAGTTCGGGCTTTGTGCTTTGCGTGCCCAATCAATCGTCGCAGAATACTGTGTATTTGCACAGTATTCATGTCCGCCAAACCCCAACCCAAACTCTACAACCCGCGCCACCCCGAGCGCACGCTGCTGCTGTACCAAACGGTAGCCGAACACTTCGAGACCTGGCTGGAACTGGCCAGCGTGGGCCAGTTCGATGGGCAGGGCGACAGCCGCACGCCCAAGGCGTACGTGCGCCAAGCGTTTGCCAAATACCTGGAGTGTGGCATCTTCGCCCACGGCTTTGCCCGGGCTCGTTGTGATGACTGTGGGCACGACTACTTTGTCGCCTTCTCCTGCAAGGGCAGGGGCGTGTGCCCCTCGTGCAACACCCGGCGCATGGTGGAGACGGCGGCACACCTGAGTGACCACGTGTTCCCGTGCCTGCCGGTGCGCCAGTGGGTGCTGTCGGTCCCCAAGCGCCTGCGGTATTTCATGCAACGCGATGGGGCAGTACTGAACATGGTGCTGCGCATCTTCCTGCGGGTGATCGCGCACAGCCTGCAAACGCACAGCCCCGGCGTGGCCCATGCAGACCCAGCTAACCCACCAGCAGTGGGTTGATGGCTGGCAGGGTGCAGCCCGCCAGGTGCGAACCGTTCAGCAATGCCACCACACCCGCGCAGGCCAGAGCGGCGGTCGGATCGACGCCCAGCAACCTTGCACGTGCGGGGACACTGCGCATAAACACGGCGTGCAGCATATTGGGCAGGCATGATGCCATGCACGTACTGCCCACGCCCTGTGAGCAGCCGCTGTGACGACGTGTCGCTGTTCATGCGCATGTACGCGCGTGGGAGCGGCTGGGTCCGGGCGGTTGAAGTCTGGTAGGCCGAAACATGAAATACTATAAAATATATAGCTGCTTATGCATGTTATACGGGGGCTATAGGCCTATTTCATGGGTAAATACCGTCAAAATTGAGCTTCAGCACCCGGTCGGCCCTTGCTGCTGCCGCCTCAGAGTGCGTCACCAGCACCAGCGCCGCATGGTGCAGGCGCGTCTGGCTGATGAGGGCGTCCATCACGCGTGCCGCCGTGGTGGGGTCAAGGTTGCCGGTGGGCTCGTCGGCCAGCAGCAGGGCGGGGCGGTGCACCAGCGCGCGGGCGATGGACACGCGCTGCAGCTGCCCGCCGCTGAGCTGTTGCGGCAGGCGGGTGCCCAGGCCTTCCAGTCCAACGGCGCTGAGCATGGCTTGAACCCGATCATGGATGGCTTGCGCACGCGTTGCACGGGTTTGGGCGTGAACGTTGCCCCGCGGGCCGGCACGTGTGCCCGCCAACAGGTTGCCAGCGCCGCCCTGCAGCAGCAGCGGCAGCGCCACGTTTTGCGCCACGTCCAGATGCGGCAGCACATGGAATGCCTGGAACACAAAGCCCACCTTGTCACGCCGCAGCAGCGCGCGCTGATCGTCATCCAGTGTGGCCAAGTCAATGCCCTGTAGCGTGACGGTGCCGGTATCCCACTTGTCCAGCCCCGCCATGCAGTTGAGCAGGGTTGATTTGCCCACGCCCGATTCGCCGATGATGGCGACAAACTCGCCGGGCGCGACAGTCAGGCTGACATTCGCAAACACGGCCACGTCGCCATAGCGTTTGCTCAGGTTTTGGATGGTCAGGGTCACGGGAGTGTGGATTGGCCGTGGTCAAGTGCGATGCGCTGCGCCAGCAGAACCACCTGCTCGATCGCGTCTGGCGCGTCGGATGCAATTACCTGGCGCTGCGGCATGGCGCGCAGCCAGGTGATCTGGCGTTTGGCAAGCTGCCGCGTGGCAAAGATGCAGCGGTCACGCACCTGGGCCGCGGGTGCACTGCCGTCCATCGCCTGCCATACCTGGCGGTATCCAACGCAGCGCATGGAGGGCAAGTCAGCATGCAGGTCGCCACGCGCGCGCAGAGCCTTTAGTTCGTCCTCAAAGCCATCGGCAAACATCACGTCCAGCCGCTGGGCGATGCGCGCGTGCAGCCAGGCCCGGTTGGCGGGTTCCAGCGAGATTAGAGGATAAAAAGTGCCTGTAGCCCTTGTTGAATGTGCATGAGCAGCTGCTGATTTAATAGTATGAAGTTCTGACATGGTTTTGCCAGAAACTCCGTGGACCTCCAGTGCGCGCGAGATTCGCTGCGAGTCGCCGGGGCTCAGTCGAGCGGCTGTGGCGGGGTCAATCAACGCCAGTGCTGCGTGCAGTGCGGGCCAGCCTTTGGCGCGCGCTTGCGCTTCAATTGCGGCGCGAGTGGCCGGGTCGGCGCGTGGCATGTCATCCAGACCGTCAAACAGCGCCTTGAAGTAGAGCATGGTGCCGCCCACCAGCAGCGCCAGCTTGCCGCGTGCGTTGATGTCGGCGATCAGCCGCGCTGCATCGGTTGCAAATTCGGCTGCGCTGTAGGCGTGCAGCGGGTCGCGGATATTGATCAAATGGTGCGGCATGCGGGCCAGCTCTGCGGCTGTGGGCTTGGCGGTGCCGATGTCCATGCCCCGGTACACCAAGGCGGAATCGACGCTGATGATTTCCACGTCCATCACCCCGGCAATGGCAAAGGCAGCGGCTGTTTTGCCCGATGCCGTGGGGCCTGCCAGCGCGATGCAGCGCGGGGCCTCAATGCCGGGCCGGTTCGCCATACTTTTGCACCAGCGTCCAGGCGCTCAGGGCGACCAGCACACTCCAGAACCACATGCCGTAAGCCAGCGGGAACACCGTGCCGTCCATGTGCGTGCCAAGCCAGCTGCCCATGGCAAACGCGGCCAGCATCATCACAAACCCGTTGAGCGCTGATGCTGCACCCGCCGCCTGCTGGAACGGACCCACGGCACCGCTCTGGCTGCACGGCTGGTGCACGCCATGGCCCAGCATGAACAGGTAAAACGGCAGCACAATGGCCCAGGCGCTGCGCACGCCTGCCATGGCCAGCAGGCCCATCAGGGTTCCAGCCGATAGCGTCAGCGCAGCCGCAAGTGCCACAGCGCGGCGCAGTCCAAAGCGCACCAGCAAGCGCCGGCACAGCACGGTGCCTGCGATGTACACCAGCGAGATTGAAAACATCACCAGCCCATACTGAGTCTTGCTCAAACCCAGCACCTGGATGAAGACGAATGACGATGCCGCCAGAAACGTGAACAGCCCGCCGTAAGACGAGGTGGCCAGGGCCGAGTACGCCAGAAACGTCGGGTTGCGCACAATGCCCCACCAGGTGCGCAGCAGCACAGCGGGCTGAAGCG
>JAYVNK010000373.1:0-3728 GCA_043758475.1 Comamonadaceae bacterium
ATTCCGCCCTCAGATTCCCGCCGCCAGCCAGGATCACCACGTAATCCAGGTAACTACGTTTCCGGGCGAAATGTTTCCAGCAAGGCCAGTTGCTCGCGCATCCGGCCCGCCCAAAACCCCAGTGCTCCCGCGATTACGGTGCAAAGGCCCATTAGCAATGCTGCATAGGGGCACGGCAGCCAGCCGGTCATTTTGCTGCCGCCTTTTCTGCCCCCGTGACCACAAACGCGCCTTGCTGCTGCTCCGCCGTGAACATGATTTTGTCGCCAGCTACAAATTTGTCGAGCAAGGCGGCGTCTTTCACCTGAAACACCATCGTCATGCCGGGCATGTCGAGGTTTTTGATCGGGCCATGCTTCAGCGTGATCTTCTTGGCGTCTTTGTCAATTTTTCGCACCTCGGCTTCGGTGGCGTCTTTCATGGCCACTTGCGCAAAAGCTGCAAAGCAGGTGCTTGCAATCAGCAGGGCGGACAGAGTTTTCTTCATGGTGTTTCCTTGTTTGATAAAAGTCTACTTGGCAGCAACGGTGATTTTTCCGACCATGCCTGCCTGGTAATGCCCGGCAATCAGACAGGCAAAATCAAAATTGCCGGGTTTGTTGAAGGTCCAGATAATTTCCCCCGTTTTGCCGGGTACCACGTGCGCCATGTAGGGCTCGTCATGTTCCATATTTGGAAACTTCACCATCAGCGCTGCGTGCTCGTCCAACTCCTTCTTGGTGCCAATCACCAGCTCATGCATCTGCGTGCCAGTGTTTTTCAGCATGATTTTGACCGTATCGCCCTGCTTGACATGGATTTTGTCTGGGGTGAAGCGCATGGTGTCAGACATGCTCAAAGTAATGGTTTGTTTGACAGATTTTGCATCGCCTGCGATGCCCCATTCTTTCTGTTCCTTTTTGACTATTCCAGGCTTCTTGGCGTGGGCTTCGTCGCCGTGGGCCATGACGGCCATATTGCTGCCTGCGAGGAGCAACGCAACGAGGGTGGAGTTCAGTTTTTTCATGGATTGCCTTTCAGTTTATAAATCGACGGTGTTTCAGAAAATGGAAAACGGATGGTGAAACCTATATGTCTGGCAGTGTGCCAACCACCAAATAGGCGCTGCCCCATAGCACCGTGCCAACCAGGCGCAAGCGCGCGCCGCGCCCGGCAAGCAACCGCCAAGGCCGGTCCATGTTGGTGTAAGTAGTGAGGTAGCGACGGGCGCGGTACAGGTTGCAGACATTCACCGGCCAGCCCCACAGCCAAGGCAGCGTTTGCATGCCTACGAGGGCGATTCGCGCACCAGGTTTTGCAGTGGCCAGCACACGTTCTAGCGACGCCGCCGACTGCAGTACATCATGCGCGTAACACATCAGCACGGCATCGGCACGGTGTTCAAACTCAAAGTCTGCGATAGCGGCTTGCACCACTGAGACATGCTCACAGCCAGGAAGCGCAGTCACCCGCAGGCGCGCTTGGGCCGCCATTTCGGGTGAGAGTTCAACACCCACCACCCGCCCTGTTGGCCCTACCTTCCCGGCCAACACCGGCAAGGTAGGCCCAGTTCCGCAGGCGATGTCAAAAACCGTTTCACCTGGCTTGAGTTGAAGCGCCTGCACGGTCGCAAGTCTCAACGTTTCGATACGGGTGCAGGTGGCATCGTAGCCTTCGGCCATGCTCCGGTAGTTGTCAAGCGCCCGGCTAGCGCTGGGTTGCATGGCAAGGTTGTCAAGAACAGAAAGAGCCATTGGGTGCCTTTGCATATCAATGTTTCATGTCGCCCATGGGCTTGCGCACTTTGAGCTCGACAGCTTTCGTCATCGCAGCACCCGTCTCGGGGTTGTGCAGTCCAGTAACCAGGCCGTTGTTAGCGGTTTCGGCTTTGAACCGAGCTGGCTCGGGCAGTTCGCCAGTCCATTCAAAGGCTTGCGTGCCTGGCTGTTGCTTAAACCAACCCGCGTCTTTGTAGTCACCCGGCTTCTGGTCTTTTCGCACTTTGACCATGGTGAACATGCCGCCCATCTCGACCGGGCCATAGGGGCCGGTGCCGGTCATCATGGGGAGGGTCTGCTCCGGGATTTCCATTTGCATTTCGCCCATGTCCGCCATGCCGCGCTCGCCCATCACCATGTAGTCGGGCACCAGTTTCTGGATTTTCTTGATCAGGCCCCGATGGTCCACGCCAATCATGTTGGGTACGGTGTGGCCCATGGGGTTCATGGTGTGGTGGCTCTTGTGGCAATGGAAGGCCCAGTCGCCTTCCTCATCGGCCACAAACTCAAGTTGGCGCATCTGACCGACTGCAATGTCGGTGGTCACCTCAGGCCAGCGGCTGCACTTGGGCGTGGGTCCGCCATCGGTGCCTGTGATGGTGAATTCATGGCCATGCAGATGGATCGGGTGGTTGGTCATGGTCAAGTTGCCAATGCGGATGCGCACCTTGTCGTTCAGCCGCACGTTGAGCGAGTCGATGCCGGGGAAGGCGCGGCTGTTCCAGGTCCACAGGTTCTGGTCCAGCATGGTGTTGGGCTTGGGCGTGGTGCTGCCGGGGTCAATGTCGTAGGCGTTGAGCAGGAAGCAGAAGTCGCGATTCACCTCATCAATCAACAGGTGCCTATCTGCGGATGTGGTGCCTTTGTCAAGCCTGGGGTGCGTCACCCAAAAACCCATCATGCCCATCGCCATTTGGGTCATCTCGTCGGCGTGCGGGTGGTACATGAAGGTGCCGGGGCGGCGCGCCACAAATTCGTAGACAAACGTCTTGCCAACGGGAATCTGTTTTTGGTTCAAGCCGCCCACACCGTCCATGCCGTTGGGCAGGCGCTGGCCGTGCCAGTGGATGGTGGTGTGCTCCGGCAGCTTGTTGGTGACGAACATGCGCACCCGGTCGCCTTCCACTACTTCAATCGTGGGGCCGGGGCTTTGGCCGTTGTAGCCCCACAGGGTGGCCTTCATGCCCGGGGCGATTTCGCGAATCACCGGCTCGGCCACCAGGTGGAACTCTTTCACGCCGTTGTTCATGCGCCAGGGCAGGGTCCAGCCGTTCAGGGTGACGACCGGGTTGTAGGGCCTGCCGCTCTGCGGGACGAGAGGCGGCGCGGTGTCGGGCTTCATCATCGTCACCGGCTCGGGCAGGGCGGCCATGGCGACTTTGCTGACGCTGGCTGCGGCCACTGCGGTGAAGGCGGCTTGCCCGAAAAACTTTCGTCGGGCCATAGCGTGGCTTTCCATTGCTTCTGTGTCCATTGCGTTCTTGTCCATTGCGGGTTTGTCCATTGGGGTGTGCTGATTTGAAATAGCGGGGCTCAGTGCGCGGCGGCGGCTTCTGCACCCATGCCGCCTGCGCTGGCCTTCATGCCCGACATGCCGCCAGGTGATGTGCCCGTCAGCACGGTTTGCAAGTCGGCCTCGGCCAGCCAGAAGTCGCGCTGGGCTTCAATCGCGCTGTTGATACTCATCACCTGCATGCGCGTGTCGGCCAGCACCTCCCACACGCTGGCCAGCATGCCGTTGTAGCGCAGCACCAGCTCGTTGTTGATGAATTTGCGCAGAGGCACGATCTCGTCCTGGTAGTGGCGCGCCAGGTCGTAAGCGGTGCGGTAGCCGTGGTAGGCCGCGCGCGCCTCTGAACGTGCTTTCACGGCCATGTCGCGCACGCGGGCTGCCGATTGCAGGTACATGGCTTGGCAGCGCGCACTGCCAACGGTGACTCCAGCGCTGTCGTGGCATGCGAAGCCAGGGCC
>JAYVNK010000374.1:0-3716 GCA_043758475.1 Comamonadaceae bacterium
GAAAACAGCACAACGTCATGGCCTGCCAACAGTCCTTCGAATGCGGTGCTTTGCGAGGCCAGAGTTTCAGTCTGGGGCGTGTTCTCAAAATCCAGGCGGAGCAGTTGCTGCTGCCGGCCAATGACCCGTAGTTTGACAGTTGTCTTTGAATGCGCATCGCGCCCAAAGTGCGGCTCGATGCCGGTTTGCGACACCAGTGCTTCCAGCTTGTGGCTGGCTTCATCGTCACCCACCACTGTCAGCAGTGATGCCTTTGCGCCCAGGGTGACCACGTTGTAGGCCACATTGGCTGCTGCGCCCAGGCGTTCTTCTTCGCGTGTCACGCGCACTACGGGCACGGGTGCCTCGGGCGAGATGCGGTCTACCGCGCCAAACCAGTAGCGGTCCAGCATGGCGTCGCCCACCACCAGCACGCGGGCATTGGCGAGAGCTTCTTTTGATAGGGTCATAACTCTTCGATTCTGCGCGCCGGGTAGCTGTCCCACGCCTGGCAGCCGGGGCATTGCCAAAAGTGCTGCTTGGCCTCAAACCCGCAGGCCGCGCAGCGGTAACGCGTGAGCGGCTTGACGGCATGGTCCAGGGCAAGCTGCACTTGCGGATGAAACTGTTCATGCTCCAGCTTTTCACCGGCAATCCATTTGGCCGCCGCGACCAGGGAGGGCTCGCGCTCCAGGTGGCGTACATACCAGTCACGTGCGCTGGGTGAGGGGCCGTCCACTGCGGCCTCCAGCGTCACGATGGCCTCAAGAACATCAAGCGAGGGCGATGCAGCGTAACTTGTTTTCAGCAGGTCAAGTGCTGTGCCCGGCTGGCCGGATGCGATGGCTTGCTGCGCCATCTGCGCTGCCATCAAAGGCGTTGCAGCCGGGGCGGATTCCAGCGCTTTTGAAAGGGTGTCAAACGCGGTTGCGGCGTCGCCCATCTCACTTTGCAGCCGTGCGAGATCAATGCGGGGCCGCGGTGCAGAGGGCGCGGTTTTGATGGCCTGCTGAAGCAAAGTAATTGCCAGGCCGGGCTCCTTGGCGGTGATGTGCGCGCTGGCCTGCTCGCACAGATAGTGGGAGAGCCGTGCGCTGAAGCTGCCGTGGTTCGAATTTTCAAGTTTCTGGGCAATTTGCGCTGCCTGCGTCCAGTCGCGGGATCGCTCATAGTTGGCCAGCAACGCCAGCCGTGCCTGCGCTTCAAAAGCAGTGCCTTCCAGCTTGAGCAGCGCGGTCTCGGCGCGGTCCAGCAGGCCCGCCTTGAGGTAGTCCAGCGCCAGCGCGTGCTGCGCACGGTTGCGGTCGGCGCTGCCCAAGTCGCCGCGCGACATCAGGTGCTCGTGCACCCGCACGGCGCGCTCGTACTCGCCACGGCGGCGAAACAGGTTGCCCAGCGCAAAGTGCAGCTCCGACGTATCGGGGTCGCTCTGGACCGCTTCAATGAAGGCATCAATGGCCTGGTCCTGCTGCTCGTTGAGCAGAAAATTCAGGCCCTTGAAATAGGCTTTGGGCGCACGCCGGTTTTCCATGCGCATCTGGCGCAGGTCAAATCGGGATGCGAGCCAGCCCAGCACAAAAGCGACCGGCAGGCCCAACAGTATCCAGCCGAGGTCAAAGTCCATGCGCAGGCGGCAGGGCAGGCAGATTGTCGTGCTGCCGGCCGGTGGCTTGCGGGGTTCTTTGCCCAGCTGCATCCAGGGGAGTCTGGTGCGCCGCTTTCTGCCCCGATGTTCGCGCGCGGGCGACCGCACTGCGGTGCTTCCACCAGCGTGGCACCATGCCCAGCACGCCCACCGCGAGTCCCGCCGCAAAAGCCGCAAGCACGATCAATACCATGGGAGAACGCCACTGAGTGCCAAAGAAAAAATGCACAGTGGCGTCTTGCTGGTTGTTAAGTGCAAATGCAAACAGGGTAAAAAAAATGGTGCCATTGAGCAGCCATTTCAGGCACCAGACAAGCTGTTTCATCATTGTCCCCACAGAGGATGCAATTTTAGGCCCTGGCCTTGGCTGTGGCGTTGACGTCAGACACAGCGTCCGTGGTGGATTCAATCTCGGCGGTTCGGGCGTCTACGCTCTCGCGCAAGGCCTTGCCTGGTTTGAAATGGGGGACCCGTTTTTCGGGAATGGCCACGCTTTCACCGCTGCGCGGATTGCGGCCCAGGCGGGGTGGCCGGTGGTTGATGGAGAAGCTGCCGAAGCCGCGAATTTCAATGCGGTGGCCGCGCACCAGCGCGTCGTTCATGGCGTCAAGGATGGCCTTGACGGCGAATTCGGTGTCCCGGTGGGTAAGCTGGGAGAACCGGTTGGCGAGTTCTTCAACGAGGTCAGAGCGCGTCATGGCATCAAAAGCAGAGTTGGCTTGTTGTAAAAAAAAAGCGACCGGCGCTGGTGGCGTCCGGTCGCTCGCAGTCAAATACCAGTCAACAATGTTTAATTGTTGTCCAGCTTGGCGCGCAGCAAGGCACCCAGGCTGGTGGTGCCCGCGTTTTCACGGGCAGAGTTTTGGCTCAACGTGGCCATGGCCTCAGACTGGTCGGCCATGTCCTTGGCCTTGATCGACAACTGGATGTTGCGGGTCTTGCGATCCACATTGACCACCACAGCGGTGACTTCGTCGCCTTCCTTGAGCACGTTGCGGGCATCTTCCACGCGGTCGCGTGAGATTTCAGACGCGCGCAGGTAGCCGATGATGTCGTCGCCCAGGTCGATTTCAGCGCCTTTGGGGTCTACCGTCTTGACCTTGCCGGTGACAACCTGGCCCTTGTCATTGATCGACACGAAGGTGGTGAACGGGTCGGAGTCGAGCTGCTTGATGCCCAGCGAGATGCGTTCGCGGTCCACGTCAACAGCCAGCACCAGGGCTTCAACTTCCTGGCCCTTTTTGTAGCTGCGAACAGCGGCTTCGCCCGTTTCGTTCCACGACAGGTCAGACAGGTGCACCAGGCCGTCGATGCCAGCCGCCAAACCGACGAACACGCCAAAGTCCGTGATCGATTTGATCGGGCCCTTCACGCGGTCGCCACGCTTCGTGTTCTGTGCAAACTCTTGCCAAGGGTTGGCTTTGCACTGCTTCATGCCCAGGGAGATGCGGCGCTTGTCTTCGTCGATTTCCAGAACCATGACTTCGACTTCGTCACCCAAGGCGACGATTTTGGAAGGCGCAATGTTCTTGTTGGTCCAGTCCATCTCGGACACGTGCACCAAGCCTTCGATACCTGGCTCCAGCTCGACAAAAGCGCCGTAGTCGGCGATGTTGGTGATCTTGCCGAACATGCGGGTGCCTTGCGGGTAGCGCCGGTTCACGCCCATCCAAGGGTCATCACCCATTTGCTTCAGGCCCAGTGAAACACGGTTTTTCTCGGTGTCAAACTTCAGGATCTTGGCGGTGATTTCCTGGCCAGCGGTCACCACTTCAGAGGGGTGACGGACGCGGCGCCAGGCCATGTCGGTGATGTGCAGCAGGCCGTCGATACCGCCCAGGTCCACGAACGCACCGTATTCGGTGATGTTCTTGACCACGCCCTGGACCACAGAACCTTCTTTGAGGGTCTGCATCAGCTTGGCGCGCTCTTCGCCCATGGAGGCTTCCACTACGGCACGGCGTGACAGCACCACGTTGTTGCGCTTGCGGTCCAGCTTGATGACCTTGAATTCCATGGTCTTGTTCTCGTACGGAGACAGGTCCTTGGTAGGACGTGTGTCGACGAGTGAACCAGGCAGGAAGGCGCGGAT
>JAYVNK010000375.1:0-3714 GCA_043758475.1 Comamonadaceae bacterium
ATCGGCGTCAGCTTGCGCCGTTCTTCCCCAAATTCGCCGATCAAAACGCCCTCGGACGAAAACACGCGCAGCGGCAGGACAGGCCGGTAGTTGGACAGGTCTGAAATGTCTGGCAGATTCGGAAAAGCAACTGCCAGCGCGATGCCCACAATCATCAGGATGCATAGGATGCCTGCGACGACTGCGCCGCCACCCCAAAGCACAGCACCGGTCAACCAGCCTGGGATGCCGGTTCTTTCCCCTGCACTCGCTGGCGTGCTTTGGGGATCGCTGGGCGCAGATTTAAAGGGCATAAAAAACTTCGTAAGGTCGCGTCGGCATTATAAAAAATGTGGAGGCAGTCGATTTTTCTTTTCGCACGCCCGCATTGTTGCGGTTTCAGTGATTCGACCCCAACGGCATGCCCACCTCAGCCCAATCCAGTTTAAAGCGTCTGCTTTTGACAACGCTCCTGAACTGATTATTTGGAAAAAACCTTTGCGGGACAACGCGCTTACTGATAGCATTCAAGTGAAGTCTTAAGTTTCGCCGGTTCTCAATCGGCTCGTTTCAGGGGATAGTCTTGGTCTCATTGGGGTCGTTGTTCAACCGCCAACCTGCACCTATGTTGGGCCTGGACATTAGTTCGTCAAGTGTCAAACTGGTGGAGTTGAGCCGCGACAAAGGCGGCAACCTGATTTTAGAGCGTTGTGCCATCGAGCCGCTTGAGCGCGGCTGGATTACTGACGGCAATATCGAAAAATTTGATGAAGTCGCAGAAGCTGTTCGCCGTCTGGTTAAAAAGAGTGGCACAAAGACAAAAAATGTCGCGATGGCCTTGCCGCCATCAGCGGTGATCACAAAAAAGATAGTTCTTCCAGGCGGGCTGACCGATCAGGAACTTGAACTCCAGGTGGAAGCTGAGGCCAACCAGTACATCCCGTTCCCGCTGGATGAGGTGAGCCTCGATTTTTGCGTCATGGGGCCGAGCGCGAATTCAACGGGCGACCTTGATGTGTTGATTGCCGCATCCCGACGCGAAAAAGTTCAGGACATTCAGGGTTTGGCCGAAGCTGCCGGCCTGAAACCGGTGGTGATTGATGTTGAATCTTACGCATCCCGCCTGGCAACCGCGCGGCTGATTGAAAATTTGCCAAACAAGGGCGTCGGCAACATCGTGGCTCTGTTCGAGGTCGGGGCACTGACCACCAGCATGCAGGTGATCCGCGATGATGAAGTGCTCTACGACCGCGACCAGGCGTTCGGCGGTGCGCAGCTCACGCAATTGATCGTTCGCCAATATGGATTTTCGCTTGAGGAAGCAGAGAGCAAAAAACGCAGTGGCGAATTGCCAGAAGACTACGAGGCCAGTGTATTGAGGCCGTTTGTAGAAAGCATGGTTCAGGAAATCGGTCGCGCCCTGCAGTTTTTCTTTACCAGCACCCCGCACAACAAGGTGGATTACATCATGCTCGCAGGGGGGTCTTCGGCATTGCCGGGTTTGACGGCTGCGGTAACCCAGCACACCACGTTTGCGTGCAATTTGGTGAATCCGTTTGACGGCATGGAAATGGGCGACGGTGTCAGGCTTAAGAAGATGACCCGGGAAGCGCCATCCTATTTGACGTCGTGCGGGTTGGCGCTGCGGAGGTTCCTCCAGTGATTTTGATCAATTTACTTCCGCACCGTGAGGCTGCGCGAAAGCACCGGCGCGATGTCTTCAATTTGTCGCTGGGCCTGTCTGCGCTGTTGGGTGGACTCATCGCAGGTGGCATATTTTTATGGTTCCAGACCCAGATTTCGCTTCAGCAGGGGAAAAATCGGGTGTTGACCAGCGAGATCAAGGTTCTCGAGGGGCAGATCAAGGACATTGCCGGCCTTGAAGCGGAGATCTCTGCCCTGCGGGCGCGCCAGCAGGCAGTGGAAGATTTGCAGGCTGACAGGAACCAGCCCGTCTATCTGCTGACTGAGCTGGTGAAGCAACTGCCGGATGGGGTCTACATTTCTACGATGCGCCAGGAAAACCAAAACGTGACCCTGCAAGGGGTTGCGCAATCAAATGAGCGGGTGTCTGAACTGTTGCGCAACCTGGCAAACAACACGCCCTGGTTTGACAAGCCGGAGTTGGTGGAAATTGTCGCTGGCACTGTGGCACTGAGCGCCAGAGAGCAAAAGCGGGTCTCGAATTTCACCATGCGGGTGCGGCTGGTGCGGTCCAGCGAAGTGCGCAAGGCTGCAACGCCAGCGGCAGCCGGGCCTGGGACGGCACCGGTGGCCGCACCCAAAGGACCAACTGGTGCAGCAGCCACTGTTGCAGCGCCAACTGCTGCAAAAAAGTAGCAATTTAAAGCCATGGCAACTAAATCTTCCCCCTCCATTGACTTTGCTGGACTGCAGGAAAAACTGGCCAGCCAGTTCCGCAACCTCGATCCTAAGGACCCATCCTTTTGGCCGACTATCCCGCGCAATGCATTGTTTGTTGTTACTTGTGTCCTCGTTGTCACGGGGTTGTGGTTTGCCTGGCTTAACAACTCCGAAACCGAACTCGAGGCAGAGCAGGCAACCGAAGTGAAGCTCCGCGAAGATTACAAAGGCAAGCTGGCTAAAGCCGTGAATCTCGAAGTTCTGAAAAAGCAGCGCGAGCAGGTGCTCCAGTACGTGACGCAACTCGAAAAGCAGCTCCCCAGCAAGGCGGAAATGGATGCGCTGCTGTCGGACATCAACCAGGCGGGCCTGGGCCGCAGCCTGCAGTTTGATTTATTCAGGCCCGGGCAGATTGCGGTGAAGGAGTACTACGCAGAGCTGCCGATCGCGTTGCGGGTTACCGGCAAATACCATGACATGGGCGCATTTGCTGCTGACATTGCGAACCTCTCCCGCATCGTCACGTTGAACAACCTCAATGTGGTGCCCGCACGCGACAACACGCTGTCCATGGACGCAACTGCCAAGACTTTCCGCTACCTTGATTCTGGTGAGATTTCTGCGCAGCGCAAGGCTGTAGCGCCTGCGGGAGCTCAAAAATGACAGGCCCGCGTCTATTTTCACTGTCGTTAGTGGCGTTGGCGCTGGCAGGTTGTGGTGCGGCCAATGAAGATGACCTGCGGCAGTGGATGGCTGAGCAGAAGAGCCAGACCCGACCCAAAGTCGTTCCAATCTCGGAGCCAAAGCAGTTCAAGCCCGAGAGTTACACGCAGGTGAGTTCCGTCGAGCCTTTTAGCAGGGAAAAGCTGACGCAGGCGTTGAAGCGCGAGTCATCCCAGGCCACTGCGAACGGTGCGTTGGTGGCACCCGAACTGGCGCGGCGCAAAGAGGCGCTGGAATCCTTTCCCCTTGACGGCATGTCGATGGTGGGGAGTTTTGTGCGGGGAGGCCAATCCGTGGCGCTGGTCAAAGTCGACAGCCTCCTGTACCAGGTCAAGCCTGGCAACTACCTTGGACAGAACTACGGGCGCGTCACCAAAATTGCCGAGACAGAAGTCACGCTGCGTGAAATCGTGCAAGACGCGGTCGGTGAGTGGATTGAGCGCCCGGCGACATTGCAATTGCAAGAGAGATCAAAATGAACAAGCATGAATCGTGTGGGTTAACTAGCGTGTGGCAGAAGTTTCTTGTGTCAGTGGCCTGGCTGATGGCAATGCCTGCGTTGCATGCGCAAACTGCAATTGAGGCGGTGTCAGGCTCAATGCAGGGCGGCGCCGAAGTCATCCGCATCGATCTCTCACAGCCGTTGTC
>JAYVNK010000376.1:0-3683 GCA_043758475.1 Comamonadaceae bacterium
CGCCGTGGCCGGCCGGTGCTACGACCTGATCCTGTGCAACCCGCCCTACGTCAACGCCCAAAGCATGGCGGCGCTGCCCGCCGAGTACCGGGCCGAGCCCGCGCTGGCGCTGGATGGCAACCGCCAAGGCGGCAGCGACGGCATGGATTTCATCCGCGCACTGCTGCGCGATGCGCCCGCACACATGACGCCACACGCCGTGCTGGTGCTTGAGATTGGCAATGAGCGTGAGCATTTTGAAGCTGCTTTCCCAACGCTGGAAGTGGTTTGGCTGCCGACCAGTGCCGGCATGGATCAGGTGCTGCTGGTGACGGTAGAGTCATTGCTGAGCCCGGGGCATCCAATCGCGGGGTTGTCAGCGCGACATGGTTGCCGTGACCTGACTGAATTGACCTCGTTCAAGTGACACCGGATTGACCTGGCGCTGAACCGGGATGCTTCTGGAGAAATCCCGAGTAATTCCTTTTTATATAGCAAACTATTCATATAGGACAGTGGCTAACAGTGATTTTTAAGCAATTTTTCACGCTCATGGTCGTGTCAGGCCCGCCAGATTATGAGATTTTCAAGGCACTGCTGCTGGAGTACGCTGCGCGCGACCTCGATGACTCGAAAAACAGCACCATCTGGCAAGACCTGACGCAATTGCAGCGGCGATACGGCGCGCCCGCAGGCGGGGCATTGCTCGCCCATCGCGGCGATGCGCTGGCTGGTTGTGGTGCGTTTGCTGCGACGTCACACCCAGGTGTTGCTGAAATCAAGCGGGTTTATGTAAGAGGCGGTTTCCGCCGCCAGGGGTTGGCCCGCGCGCTCACCCAGGCGTTGATCGCCCAGGCAAAAGAATGCGGTTACCATACAGCCGCCATCAGCACCTGGCCGCACAACACACAGGCACTTGCGCTGTACCAGCAGCTTGGCTTTGCGCCCATCGCCCCGTTTAAAGACCACACCCACGCACAGCTCGTGTTTTTGGGTCTGGCATTGGGGCCAGCAGTACCGAACACGAACCTTATTTCCGCATTGCCTCCAGATGATCACCCTTAAAAACGTCACCCTGCGCCGAAGCGCCAAAATGCTGCTTGACAACGCATCCGTCACGCTCAACCCTGGCGAAAAAGTGGGCCTGGTAGGCCGCAATGGCGCAGGCAAATCGTCGCTGTTTGCGCTGTTCAACGGCACGCTGCACGAAGACGCCGGCGAGTACTACATTCCCACCCAATGGCGCATGGGCCAGGTGTCGCAGGACATGCCCGAGACGGAGCAAAGCGCGACCGATTTTGTGGTCGAGGGCGACACGGTTTTGCTGGCAGCGCAAACTGAAGTCACGGCGGCAGAGGCCACCGACGACTACGACCGCATGGCGCACGCCTACATGGCGTTGCAAGATGCAGGCGCGCACGATGCACCCGCGCGTGCGCAGGCCTTGATTTTGGGCCTGGGGTTCAAGACCACCGAACTGACCAACCCGGTGAACAGCTTCTCGGGTGGCTGGCGCATGCGTCTGCAACTGGCGCGCGCGCTGATGTGCCCGTCAGAACTGCTGCTGCTCGATGAGCCTACCAACCACCTGGATCTGGACGCGCTGGTGTGGCTGGAGGCCTGGCTCAAGCGCTACGAAGGCACGATGGTCGTCATCAGCCACGACCGCGAATTTCTGGACGCAGTGACCAACGTGACCTTGCACATCGATGCTGCAAAACTGGTGCGCTATGGCGGCAACTACAGCAAGTTTGAAGACATGCGCGCCGAGCAGATGTCGCTGCAACAAAACGCGTTCGCCAAGCAGCAGGACAAAATCGCCCATCTGCAAAAGTTCATCGCCCGCTTCAAGGCCAAGGCCAGCAAAGCCAAGCAGGCGCAAAGCCGGGTCAAGGCGCTGGACCGCATGGAGAAAATCGCGCCGCTGCTGGCGGATGCGGATTTCACCTTCGAGTTCAAGGAACCCGCGAACCTGCCCAACCCGATGCTGTCAATGATGGGTGTGAGCTTCGGCTACCCGCCCCCGGCAGACGAGAACGGCAATGTGCCTGACGGCGTGGCGCCCACGGTGATCGTGCAAAACGTCAGCAAGTCGGTGCTGGCCGGCCAGCGCATCGGCATTTTGGGGGCCAATGGCCAGGGCAAGTCAACCCTGGTCAAAACCGTGGCCCGTGCGCTGCAACCTTTGGGCGGCGAGGTCACCGAGGGCAAGGGCCTGAATATCGGCTACTTTGCGCAGCAGGAGCTTGACGTGCTGCGCCCCGCAGACACGCCACTGGAGCACATGATCCGGCTGGTGCGCGAGATGACGGCGGCCGGCAAAATTCAGGGCCAGCAAACGCGCGAGCAGGATCTGCGCAGCTTCCTGGGCACGTTCAACTTCGGCGGCGACATGGTCAAGCAGGCCGTGGGCAGCATGAGCGGTGGTGAAAAAGCCCGCCTGGTGCTGTGCATGATCGTGTGGCAGCGCCCCAACCTGTTGCTGCTGGACGAGCCCACCAACCACCTGGACCTGGCCACCCGCGAAGCGCTGAGCATGGCGTTGAACGAATTCGAAGGCACCGTGATGCTTGTCAGCCACGACCGGGCTCTGCTGCGCGCGGTGTGCGATGAATTCTGGATGGTCTCGCGCGGCGGCGTGGCCCCGTTTGATGGGGATCTGGACGACTACCAGCGGTATCTGCTGGACGAAGCCAAGCGCCAGCGCGAAGCCATCAAGGAAGCAGCCAACGGCACGGCCAAGGCTGCAACCCTGGCCCTGAAGCAAGAGGCAGCCGCCCATACGGCTGACGAGCAAGGCAAGGCCCAGCAGCGGCGCATGGATGGCGGCAAACACGGCGGGAAACCAGGAGTCAAACCAACGCCCGGATCCCCCAAGCCCAAGTCCGCCAAGCGCGAGCTGGAACTGATAGAGGCGCGCATGACTGTGCTCAACGGCGAAGGGGCAGCCGTTGAGGTCCGACTGGCGGCTGGACCGTTGCCGACCGAGATTGCCGAGCTGGGGAAACGGCTCAAGCTGGTCAATGACGAGCTGCAAGGACTGGAGGAAAAGTGGCTTGGCCTGTCCAGCGAGATGGAAAGCGCTTCAGCCTGAAGGCAAACTTGAGTGACGGGTTCCTCTCAAGTTCAAACTTTCCCAGCAGGGGATTTGTACATCTTCAACTGGCCCGCCATGAAGATGGTCGCCAGGCTGGCAGCGGCTCCCACCACCGCTGCCATCCAGTAGTTCTGGACCAGATTGTTGGCATCGCGGCGGATGATGTGGCCGCCGGTGAATGCCGCCAGACCCATGGCACCCGACTGAACAGCCGAGTTGAGCGCCATGAAAGTGCCGCGCAGCGCCGGGTCAGCCGCCGAGGTGACGATGGCCATGCCCGGAATCATGCGCCCGCTCATGAATGCAAAAAACGAGGTGGAGACAACCAGCACCGCCCAAAGCGGCACACCCGCCGTCAGTGTGGTGATGACCAGGGGAACAATCACCAACACAGCCATCAGGCGAAACGTTTCGACTTTGCCCTTGCGGTCTGTCAATCTGCCGATCCAGCGGGCTGTTACCAGCGTGACCAGGCCCCCGCACAAATACACATACGGCACCTGGTCCACACGCCAGCCCGCGTTGGCCGTGAGGTAAATCCAATAGGTAATCCCCCGGCTATGCCGGGGAGACAGCAGGAGTTTGACTTTTAGGTGGGTGAGGATGT
>JAYVNK010000377.1:0-3679 GCA_043758475.1 Comamonadaceae bacterium
GATGGCGTTCTCAAACGCTTCGCGCGTGAGGATGGTGGAGATCTTCTGGTCGGTATGCACCATCTCCACAATGCGCCGCCCGGCGTTGCGTGCCAGCACATTGCGCCGGCCATCCACCGCCGGGTAGGCCGCATTGCCGGGCAGGCCAATGCCCAGTGCCTCCACCATGCTGGCCATGGTGCTGGCGGTGCCCATGGTCATGCAGTGGCCGTGGCTGCGGTGCATGCAGCTCTCGGCCTCGAAAAAATCCGCCAGCTTCAAGTTGCCCGCGCGCACCTGTTCGCTCATGCTCCACACGCCGGTGCCGCTGCCCAGTTCCTGGCCGCGCCACTTGCCATTGAGCATGGGGCCGCCGCTCACGCCAATGGTGGGCAGGTCTACGCTCGATGCGCCCATCAGCAGGGAAGGCGTGGTTTTGTCGCAGCCCATCAGCAGCACCACGCCGTCCAGCGGGTTGCCGCGAATCGACTCTTCCACGTCCATGCTGGCCAGGTTGCGGTACAGCATGGCGGTGGGGCGCAACAGCGTTTCACCCAGGCTCATCACGGGAAATTCAAGGGGGAACCCCCCGGCCTCGTAAACCCCAATTTTCACCTGCTCGGCCAGTGTGCGAAAGTGGCTGTTGCAGGGCGTGAGTTCGCTGAAGGTGTTGCAGATGCCGATCACCGGGCGGCCATCAAACTGGTCGTGCGGCACGCCTTTGCCCTTGACCCAGCTGCGGTAAGCGAAGCCGTCGCGGTCTTGCCGACCAAACCATTGCTGGCTGCGCAGGTCTTTTGGGTCTTTCTTGGGTGATGTGCTCATGGTGCTTCGCCTTGTGGGAATGGATGGGTGGTGTGCATTGATGGCGCGGGGTAAGCGGTCTGGCTCGGGGAAAACCCCGATCATGGGTTTATATTATCGTAATATGATTGGATGCGTCGATCTCCAGTTTAACGAAGTACTGGAAGCGCCCTGCTTGGGGCTTACCCGAGTTTTGCTGCTGATGCTTTTGCGTCCTGATTTTGTCCATTAGATTTGCCCCGTAGATTTGTCCATCAAGAGAGACTGATTTGTCCAAACCTGACATTCTGGCTGTTGCCAAGCTGCACCCTTTTTACATGGAGGCGCTGCAAACCCTCTACACCGTCCATGATCGCACCCATCTGGGGGACGCTGCCGCATTTGCAGCGCTGGCTCCCAAGATTGTGGGCGTTGCTGCCACGGGAGAGTCGCTGGTGCCCGCTGAGCTGCTGGCGCAGCTGCCTGGCGTCAAGGTGGTGTCGGTATTTGGCGTGGGCTATGACGGGGTTGACACCCAGGCGGCCATTGCGCGCGGCGTGCCGGTGACCCATACGCCTGATGTGCTGACGGATGACGTGGCTGACCTGGCCATCGGCCTGCTGCTGTCTGTCGCCCGGCAAATTCCGCAGGCGGGCCAGTATGTTCGGGAAGGGCGCTGGCCCTCTGGCCCCATGGCACTGGGTCGCAAGGTCAGCGGTGCGCGCGTTGGCATCGTGGGCTTGGGCCGCATTGGCCAGGCCATCGCGCGGCGGGCGCAGGCGTTTGACATGGCGATTGCCTACACAGCGCGTACCGAGAAACCTGAGTCTGGCTACCGCTACTACTCCAGCGCAAAAGCGTTGGCGGCAGAGGTGGATTTTCTGGTAGTGATCACCCCCGGCGGCGCAGGTACCCGCCGCCTGATTGATGCCGACGTGCTGGCCGCGCTGGGCACCAAAGGCTTCCTGATCAACGTGGCGCGCGGCAGCGTGGTGGATGAAGCGGCGCTTATCAAGGCGCTCCAGTCCGGCGTGATTGCGGGCGCAGCACTGGACGTGTATGAGAACGAGCCCAACGTCCCTCAAGAGTTCTGGGGCCTGCCCAATGTGGTGCTTACGCCGCACATGGCCAGCGCCACCCGCCAGACGCGCCAGGCCATGGCCGACCTGGCGTTTGCCAACATGAAGGCCGGTTTAACGGGCCAGCCGTTGCTGACGCCCGTGCCCGAGTGCCGCTGAAGAAGTCACGCAACAGGTTTCCCATGCAGGCCATGCAACGCGCAATACCATGATCAAGAACGTCCACGGCAACACCGTTGATTTTCTGGGGCAGGCCATTGTTGCCGGCCGCTATGCATTGGGTGGAAGCATTCCGCCTGAGCTGGTGCTGTGCGAGGAGCTGGGTGTGAGCCGCACTGTGGTGCGCGAGGCCATCAAGTCGCTGGTGGCCAAAGGCCTGATCGTGACCGGCCCCAAGGTCGGAACCCGCGTGCTGCCTTCGGAGCAGTGGAACTGGTTTGACGCCGACGTCATTGCCTGGCAGGCCATTGCGGGCTTGACGCCAGAATTCGTGCGCGACCTGCAAGACCTGCGCCGCGTGGTGGAGCCCGCTGCCGTCAAATTGGCCGCGCTGCGGGCCACGCCAGAAGATATCGCCAGCATTGAAGAGGCCTACGCCGGCATGAAACGCGCCGTGACCCAAGGGGGTGACTACGTGACTTTTGATCTGCGGTTTCACCAGGGTCTGCTGCGGGCGTCCCACAACCGCATGCTGGTGCAGATGAGCAAGGCGCTCAGCGCGCTGCTGCGCACCAGCTTTGAGCTGTCCACCAGCAAAAAAGGGGGCCCGGCCAAGTCCTTGCCCCTGCACCGCGCCGTATTGGATGCTGTCATCGCCCGCAATGCGGCCAAGGCCGGGCGGGCCATCAACCAGCTGATTGACGGCGCACACGAAGACATTGAACAGGTGCTGGGTTCGCGGCGAAGCCTGCCGCAAGTCAACGAGCCGGCATTGCAGCTCAAGGCGGCTTGATAGCCCCGGATTTTCTAAAGCTTAGGCCGTTATTTCCCGTGTCAGTAAATCATCTCACCCAAAAGGAGACTCTCCCATGAAATTCAAGCTACTGGCCACAGCGGCCTGCATGACCACGGCGCTGCTTGCGCCGGGCCATGCGGTTGCCCAGGAAAAACTCACCGTCTGGTGGGTCAAGGGCTTTTACAAGGCAGAAGATGACGCGCTGTTTGCCGCCATCAAGAAATACGAAGAGAAACACAAGGGCGTGAAGATTGAGCTGTCGCAGTACCCGATTCAGGACATGATTCCGAAGACAGTGGCTGCGCTTGATTCCGGCAACCCACCCGATGTGGCTTACGCTGACGTGTATGACTTTCAGGTCACTGGCAAGTGGGCGTTTGACGGCAAGCTCGAAGACATCAGCAGCGTCATCAACCCCATTCGCACACGCTTTGCGCCCAACACTGCGGAGACGGCTTTCCTGCTGAACAACCAGACTGGCATCCGCGCTTACTATGCGTTCCCGATGAAGCAGCAGACCATGCACATCGAGTACTGGAAAGACATGCTGGAAGAGGCGGGATTGAAGGCATCGGATATCCCCACCAAATGGGCCGATTACTGGAACTTCTGGTGCGACAAGGCGCAGGTTGCACATCGGCAAAAGACCGGCAAACGCAGCTTCGGCATCGGCCAGCCCATGGGTGTCGATTCAAGCGACTCGTTTTTTTCGTTCTTGACGTTCATGGACGCGTACAACGTGACCCTGGTCAATGACAGTGGCAAGCTGCTGGTGGACGACCCCAAGGTCAAGGCCGGCCTGGTGGCTGCCATGACGGACTACACCAATGTCTACAGCCGGGGCTGCACGCCACCTTCCAGCACCAGCTGGAAAGACCCGGAC
>JAYVNK010000378.1:0-11290 GCA_043758475.1 Comamonadaceae bacterium
GTCTTCCTTTGCATAGCCTGCCGTCGATGCCTGCATGAACATCTGGTGCGCCGTCGAAGATAACGGCAGCGGAAACTTGCTGGCCCGCGCCATGTCGAGGACCAACCCCAAGTCTTTGACGAAAATATCAACGCTTGATAGTGGCGTGTAGTCAGCTGCCAGCACATGTGCCATGCGGTTTTCAAACATCCAGCTGTTGCCTGCGCTGTGGGTGATGACGTCGTACAGCGCGTTTGCATCCACGCCCTCGCGCAGACCCAGCGCCATGGCTTCGGCGGTTGCGGCAATGTGCACGCCTGCCTGCAACTGGTTGATGATTTTCACTTTACTGCCCGCGCCCGCCTTATCGCCCAGTTTGTAGACTTTGGCGGCCATGGCGTCCAGCGCGGCGCCAACCTTGGCATGAGCCTGCACGCTGCCTGAGGTCATCATCGTCATCTGACCGCTGGCCGCTTTGGCGGCACCGCCCGAGATCGGCGCATCGAGGTACAAAATGCCCAGCCGGGCCAGGCGGGCCTCCAGCGCGACGGACCAGTTGGGGTCAACCGTGGAGCACATCACAAACACGCTGCCGGGCTTCATGGCGGTGGCGCATCCGCCATCACCAAACAGCACTTCTTCGGTCTGTGCGGCGTTGACCACCACGGAAATCACCGCATCACACGGTGCCGCCAATTCTGCGGGCGATGCGCAAGCCGTGCCACCGCCCAGTGCAAAGGCTTGGGCCGCCCCGGTGCGCACATCAAAGTAGCGCAATGCGAAGCCAGACTTGCGAAGCGATTGCGCCATGCCTGCGCCCATGGCTCCCAGGCCAATCAGGCCAACGGTTGTCGTCATGTTGATGGACCTTTTCCAGTTTGATTTTCCCAGACACTGCCACGCGTCGCCACTTTGCTGCATCGACCACCGCGAATCCGCCCCTGAACGCGGCACCAAAAAAAGGCCCGCGCCACGTCGGGCAAATATGGGTGGAAATGCGAGTGGAATCAAGACCGCGTGGACTTCAATGCGGCAATTTGTCACACAACTTTAGTGCAACCTTGAGTGTAGGGTAGTCCCTCTAGTCGCAGTGGCCCAGTAGCCGATAGAATCCCGGCTCATCCGGACAAAGAGCCGGTCAGCCCTAAGGACGTCACATGGAACACAACACAACAATCCCTTCAATACTCGGACTGACGGACGAGTCAAACCGCAGTGCCAAACCGTCGGGTGCGAGCCCGGTTTTGAAATTTGCGCTTTGGGGTTTGGTTGTTGCGTTGGCAATATTGGTGTTCCGGCTCATCAAACGTTGACCGCTGGAACACCTGCACAATTTCGCTGAATGAGGGTTGACGAGCCTGACCCCGGCACTGGCTCGGCAGTTAGGGCTGCTTGGTTCCCCACCTGACCCGGTTGGCCGCTTCACCATGCGGGAAGGCCCGTCAACCCCAATTGTAGGCCACACCCACCAACCCTTGCACGGTTGAGGAAACTCTTCGGACGGAGCGGCCCAGTGCATTTGATGCAGGGACCACCAACCCGGCTCTGTGCGCCATCGCACAGACGGTCGTCCCAGCATTGCCGTAGCCTTTGGACTTTACACATGGAAGGACTCTATGCAAAAGCCAAGTAACGTTATTGACGAAAACGGCCACGCGCTGATGAAAGATTTTGGCGCCTTTTACCCCACCGGCCACTTGGTCGTGGCATTCAACGAGGAGCGCGATGCCCAGCAGGTACTGCAGGCGTTGCGTGGGCTTGGGGATGCATTTGTTGACAGCCTTTACCTGTCGTCCCGGCAAATGGCAGAACTGGCTGTGCAAAACCTCGCCGAGGCGGGCGTCATTGCCAGTCTGGGCACCAGTTTGACGACAGTGCAGTCATTTCTGGACGCTGCCAGGCAGGGAGCCTCGTTCCTGATCCTCACAACACCCGACGACCAGACTGCACATCAGGCCATGGATGCCGTACGCCGCGTACCTTTTCTGCTGGCCCAGCGCTACCACGTTCTGGCCATCGAGCAGATGAACTGACAGACAGCCGCGTTGCGGGGCAAGTCAGCACAGTACACGAAGTGACGAGCGTGGGGGCAATTTTTCGACGAGCCGCCTCGAGAAAAATCAACCCCCTCGGGGGGCAGCGCAGTACACGCAGTGACAAGCGTGGGGGCCACCGCTAACCCGTAGAATCTGCGCATGTCGTACCTCGTCCTGGCCCGCAAATACCGTCCGCGGAATTTTTCCGAAATGGTTGGGCAGTCGCACGTGGTGCGGGCCTTGGGCAATGCGCTGGATTCCCAGCGACTGCACCATGCTTATCTGTTCACCGGCACGCGCGGCGTTGGCAAGACCACGGTGTCACGAATCCTGGCCAAGTCGCTCAATTGCCAGGGCGTGGATGGCAACGGCGGCATCACGTCAACGCCGTGCGGCGTGTGCCAGGCCTGCACCGACATTGATTCGGGCCGGTTTGTGGACTACACCGAGCTCGATGCCGCATCCAACCGGGGCATCGACGATGTGCAGACCCTGCTGGAGCAGGCGGTTTACAAGCCGGTGCAGGGCCGCTTCAAAGTGTTCATGATCGACGAGGTGCACATGCTCACCGGGCCGGCCTTCAACGCCATGTTGAAGACGCTGGAAGAGCCGCCCGAGTACCTGAAATTTGTGCTGGCCACCACGGACCCGCAAAAAGTGCCGGTGACTGTGCTGTCGCGCTGCTTGCAGTTCAACCTGCGTCCGATGGCTCCTGAGACCATCCGCGAGCACCTGACGCACGTGCTGAAAGTGGAGGGCGTGGCCTCGGATCTGCCCGCGCTGCGCCTGCTGGCCCGCGCCGCGCGGGGTTCCATGCGCGACGCACTGTCGCTGACCGACCAGGCTATCGCCTTTGGCAACGGCCAGCTTGAAGAAGCCACGGTGCGCCAGATGCTGGGCAGCGTGGACCGCAGCCACGTCTACCGGTTGATCGAGGCGCTGGCCCAAGGCGATGGCAAAACCGTGGTCGAAACGTCGGAGGCCTTGCGCCTGAATGGCCTGAGCGCCGCATCCACCCTGGAAGAGATGAGCGCGGTGCTGCAACGCATGGCGGTGTTGCAGGTGCTGCCCGCTGCCGCGCAGGAGCCAGACCCGGATGATGTGGACACCGCACGGCTGGCCTCACTCATGCCCGCCGATGAGACGCAGTTGCTCTACAGCATTTGCCTTCATGGCCGCACCGAGCTGGGCCTGGCGCCCGACGAGTATGCGGGTTTGACCATGGTGCTGCTGCGCCTGCTGGCCTTCAAGCCTGCCCATGCCGCAAAGCGGGTGGAGGAAAAAAAAACTCTGAACCGGGCTGACGTTGCGCCATCGGCCGCTGCGGGCCCGGCACCCGCGCTCCCCGTTGCATCGCCACCGGCTCCAGCATCATTGCCAGCGCCATCGTCAGTCACGGTGGCTGCACCTGCGTCGCTGCCCGCGCTGGCAGAGATTCCTGCGCCACCGGGCCAGATGCTTCACGTCGTAGACCGCCCCGCGTCCGGCCATCCGGGTTCAATCCCCCCAAACACGGAAAAAACTGATAAATCAGAGATAAATCAAGCGGTAGCCCTTGTACAGCTTGCACAACTAGCTACTAAAGGTGTAGCGATTCCGGTGCGAGTTCAGGCCGACTCGCGATCTGAGAGCCTCTCGGGCCAAGCCGCCAATGCGGTCTTGCTGCCTTCCGAAGAGGGTGACTTCTGGCACCCTGTGGTACGCCAGTTGATTGCCGGCGAGGCCATCACTGCGCTGGTGCGGGAACTGGCATTGCAGTCGCAACTGGTGGCGCGTGACACCGATCAATGGCTGCTGCGCGTCGAGCGCGAGTCGCTCAACCAGTCTGGCAGCCGAGACCGCCTGCAGGCCGCTTTGCAGGCGGCCGGGCACAACGTGATGCTGGCGGTCGAGATTGGCCGGGTGACCGACAGCCCGGCCCGGCGCAACGCCGCCGCAGAAGCAGAGCGGCAGTTGGCAGCTGAAAAAATCATTTTCGATGACCCCTTCGTGCAAAGCATGATGCGTGACTTTGGGGCGAAAATCGTGCCTGGCAGCATCAAGCCCTTTTAAGCAAGCCCGGCGGCATCCTCTCTCGATGCTCCGACACACATTCAGCAAACCAAGGAAAACACACATGTTCAACAAGGGACAACTGGCCGGCCTCATGAAGCAGGCGCAGGCAATGCAGGACAACATGAAGAAGGCGCAGGACGAACTGGGCCTGGTGGAAGTCACCGGCGAGTCCGGGGCCGGAATGGTGAAGGTGACAATGACCTGCAAGTACGACGTGCGCCGCGTCGCCATCGACCCGAGCCTGCTGGCCGACGACAAGGACATGCTCGAAGACCTGGTGGCAGCGGCCTTCAACGCGGCAGTGCGCAAGGCAGAGGAAACGTCTGCCCAGACGATGGGCAAGTTCACGGCAGGCATGCCCGGCCTGCCCGGCGGCATGAAGTTTCCTTTCTGAGGACATGACCCCCACGCTCCGCCGCTACGCGGGTCGCTGCCCCCCGAGGGGGCTAATTTCCCTTGGGGCGGCCCGGCGGGAAATTGTTGCCCCCACGCTCCGTCGCTGCGCGGGTCGCTGGACAGGCTGGTTGCCAGAGGCAACAGCTCTTCGCGCTGTCCAATTATGCGCAGGCAGAATCGGAGCCGCAGCGCTCAGCCCCGGGGGGCTAATTTCCCCTCGCATGAGCCCGATCAGGGCGATGCGACAGGGGGCGGCCCGGCGGGAAATTCTCGCTTGGCCCCTGCATGGCTGACTCCAACTCGCTGGACGTGCTGATCCAGTCGCTCAAGCGCCTGCCGGGCGTGGGGGTGAAGTCGGCCTCGCGCATGGCGTTCCATCTGCTGCAGCATGACCGGGCAGGCGCGCAGGCGCTCTCAGTGGCGTTGGCGAAGGCGGTCGGCACGGTTCGCCACTGCGATCTGTGCCACACCTTCACCGAGGCGCAAGTTTGCAACACCTGCCAGGACCCCCGGCGCGACCACACCAAGCTGTGTGTTGTGGAAACCCCAGCTGACCAGTCGGCCGTGGAGCGCACGGGTGCTTACAAGGGACTGTACTTTGTGCTGATTGGCAAGCTCAGCCCGCTGGACGGCATTGGCCCCAAAGACATTGGCCTCAAAAAGTTGTTTGACCGGGCCACCGACGGCACCGTGCAAGAGGTCATTCTTGCCACCAATTTCACGGCCGAAGGCGAGGCCACAGCGCATGTCATTTCCGAAGCGCTGAAGACCCGCGGACTGACGCTCACCCGGCTGGCGCGCGGTGTGCCGGTGGGCAGCGAGCTGGAATACGTTGACCTGGGCACCATCGCCCACGCGCTGGTGGATCGCAGGTAGCTGGCTCTGCCAAGCAGCCTGCGCCCACCCATCTCCTGTAAGTACTAACCCGCGCGGGATGTTCCCGATGCGTGTTACCCCCTGATTTGCTACGCTTGGACAAAATCAAAAAAAAGTTCAAAAGCGCTGTCATGTCACACCCTTTCCCCGGCGATCCGCCTCGCCAACATTCGCCACCGGGTCATCCACTGGGTGATCCATTTGGGTTCAATGGCGCGGCGTCATCCTTGCGTCGGCGCAGCTTCACGTCGTTTGCCGTACTGGCCGCTGTGTCCCTGGCCGCGCCAGCGGTCCTGTCGCAGCCCAAACTTGAGAAAACAAAAGTCGCTATCGCGGTGGGCGGCAAGGCCACGTTTTACTATCTGCCGCTGACCATTGCCGAACAACTTGGCTACTTCAAGGCCGAAGGCCTGGAGGTTGACATCAGCGACCATGCGGGAGGTGTGCGCTCTTTGCAGGCGGTGGCTGCCGGCTCGGCCGATGTGGTCAGTGGCGCTTACGAGCACACCATTGACCTGCAAAGCAAAAGCCAGTTTTACCAGGCCTTTGTGCTGATGGGCCGTGCGCCCCAGATTGCGCTGGGCATTTCGACCCGGACCCTGCCGGGTTACAAGTCGTTAGCTGATCTGCGGGGCAAAAAAATTGGCGTGTCAGCTCCGGGTTCCACCACCAGCATGCTGGCCGCTCTGGTGCTGACAAGGGCGGGCATCAAGCCCGAAGATGTGAGCTTCATTGGCGTGGGCACGGCGGCAACGGCCTTGACTGCCATGCGCTCGGGCCAGATTGACGCCCTGAGCAACGTTGATCCGGTCATGACCATGCTGGAGCAAAAGGGCGAGGCGAAAGTCATCGCCGACACCCGCACCCTCAAAGGCACGCAGGATATTTTTGGCGGCCCCATGCCTGCGGCCTGCCTGTACGCGCCGCTTGAGTTTTTGCAGAAGAATCCGAACACGGCGCAGGCACTTGCCAACGCCATTGTTCACGGCCTGAAGTGGTTGCAGACCGCTGGCCCTGGCGACATCATCAAGACCGTGCCTGAGGCCTACTTGCTGGGTGACCGGGGTCTGTACCTTGCGTCGTTCAACAAAGTGCGTGAGGCCATTGCGCTGGACGGAATCATTCCTGAAGACGGCACCAAAACAGCACTCAGGGCGCTTGCCAGTGTTGATCCCGCAGTGAAGCCCGACAGGATTGCCCTGGGCCGAACCTACACCAATGTGTTTGCACTCAGGGCCAAGGAGAGATTCAAGGCCTGACTTTCAATGTGTCATCAAGCAGCGATGATCGATCGCTACTTTATTTGTAGCTGCTTATGTATATTTTACGAGGGCTACAGCCTCTTTTGATGCCAATTCAGGGCTAAATTCAGCGTTTTGCCACTTTGGCAGATCCGGCTGCCGTGCGGACTGCCCGTTTTGCGCCGTGGCCGGGCACCGCACGGGCCGCAGCGCGCCCTACGGTGCGTGCCAGTGGTCGTCCGGATCCCCGAGCCACGGTCGTGCGGGTGCCAGCCTTTGCCACCACCGCTCTGGCGGGGTTGGCCTTTGCCGCTACCTTGCCGTGATGCGGCAAAAACAGCACCACCTGCTGCCCCATTTTGAAGGTGCCGGTGGCTGCGGTCCTGTTCCACTCTGCCACGCTTGAGGCCGCGAGGCGATAACGTTTTGCCACGCTGGCGACGGATTCGCCCTTGCGCGCCTTGATGACGGTGCGGCGGGTCAATATTTCAGGGGCCAGGCCAATCTGGCCGTTGTCGGCGACGTCGACCGCGACATCCTGCGCTACGCGCGCGCTTCTGGGCACCAGCAGGGTGGAGCCGGTGGTGATGACCACCCTGGGCGGAATGTTGTTGATCGTGCGCAGCTCTGCCTCGCTCATGCCGGTGCGTCTGGCGGCCTCGGCCGGGTTCATGGTGGACGGCGCAATCCACACCGTCCAGCTAGCCAGCCGGCCATTGTTCTGCGCTTCCAGGTTGCGCTGGAATACGGCCGCGTTATCCCACGGCAGCAAAATCTGCGGCACACCGGCGGCCAGGATGACCGGGCGGTTGACCGACGGGTTCAGCGCCTTGAAATCGTCCAGGGACACATCGGCCAGCTTGGCGGCCATCGCCACATCAATGTCCCGCGTGATGCTGACGGTCTGGAAGAACGGGTGGTTTTCGATCAGCGGCAACTGGGCGCTGAAGGCGTCCGGCCCTGAGACAATGTTTTTGACCGCCTGCAGCTTGGGCACGTAAAGCCGTGTCTCGTTGGGCATGTCCAGGTCAAGGTAACCCACACCCAAACCGGCTTTCTGGTTTTTGGCGATGGCGCGGCCAACGCTTCCTTCTCCCCAGTTGTAGGCCGCCAGCGCCAGGTGCCAGTCGCCAAAGCGGCGATGCAGTTTTTCAAGGTAATCCAGTGCCGCGCGGGTAGACGCCAGCACGTCGCGCCGGTCGTCGCGGAATGCGTTCTGCTTGAGCTCAAAATACTTGCCCGTGGCCGGCATGAACTGCCACAGGCCGGCCGCTTTGGCGCTAGAGACGCCCTGCGGGTTGAATGCGCTCTCAATAAACGGCAACAGCGCCAACTCGGACGGCATATTGCGCCGCTCCAGTTCTTCAACAATGTGGAACAGGTATTTGCGCGAGCGCTCGGTCATGCGCAGGATGTAGTCGGGACGCGTCACGTACCACTGCTCGCGGTCATGCACCAAGTCAGTGGCAAGGTTGGGCATGGCGTAGCCGCGGCGGATGCGCTCCCACAGGTCAGCAGGCGGCGCAAGCTGCATCACACCGAGGCTGGACGCCTGCGCTGCCGTGATGGGCGCAAGCGGGCCACTGGGAACAACGGCCTCGGCTCGGCTGGGTGCCTCTGCAAAGGCCGCAGACGGGGCTGAACTGGGTGCGGCAGCAGTGCCAGCACCTCGCCCATCGGAAGACGCGGTGCTGGCGGGAGAGGAGCCGGAAGGGTTGGAGGTGCCGGAACTGCTGGCACTCTTTGAAGGGCTGGGAGAGGTGGCGCACCCAGTGAGCCATGCCGTCAGCACCGCGAGAAAGAGAGGCGTTATTTTCATGTAAACAGATCGGCAGAACAGTGAATGGGCGGTGGGTGACTAGAATCGAGGCGGTTTGCAGCGCAGCAGGCATTATCAGCCAAGCATCGCCAGCGTCCGACGCGATGGTCCCGGGCCTGGCGCGCGAAATCCCCATGTCTCAGGCAAAGGCAAAAATTTCAACGCAGCAGACCGCCCCAGGCCGGTCTATCACGGGCCGCGAGGCGTCATACAGAGGTTCCCAAGCTCATAAGCGCTGAAAAAATGGTTTTGCAAGACTGGTTTAAAACACCGCCTGGGCGCTACCTGCTGGCATGGGAGCGGGCGCAGTTCGACTCGACCGTGGCCGACGTCTTTGGCTACCACGCGCTTCAGCTGGGCTTGCCTGAAATCGACGCTCTGAGCGCTAACCGCATGCCGCACCGCTGGCTGGCCACGTCCACATTCCCTCACCCAGCGACGCCAACCGGCACAGACCCGGCGCGCGCGCTGCTGGTGACTGATTTTGCGGCCTTGCCATTCCCGGCCAGCAGCCTTGACCTGGTGGTGCTGCCGCATGCGCTGGAGCTGAACGTGGACCCGCATGCGACCCTGCGCGAGGTGGAGCGCGTGCTGGTGCCTGAGGGCCGGGTGGTGATCAGCGGCCTGAACCCGGCCAGCCTGTGGGGACTGCGCCAGCGGCGCGCGCATCTGTACCGCCGCTTTGGCGTGGGCGATCTGTTCTTGCCGGAGGCGGGAGACAACATCGGCTACTGGCGCATGCGCGACTGGTTGCGCCTGCTGGGCTTTGAGGTGGAAGTGGGCCGCTTTGGCTGCTACCGCCCAGCAGTTGCCAGCGAGAAATGGCTGCAGCGGTTTGAGTGGATGGACCGGGCAGGCGAGCGCTGGTGGCCGATTTTGGGCGCTGTATATTTTCTGGTGGCTGTGAAGCGCGTGCGCGGCATGCGCCTGGTGGGCCCGTCCTGGAAGGCCGTGCCCAGCCGGGCCGGTACGCCGGTCACGGTGGCCAACCGCACGCACAAAGACTGAAGCTCGGGAACAACCATCCAGAAGGGCAGGATTTAAAAGTGACGCAAAGGAACCCAGCTTGAACGCGATTGACATCTACACCGACGGTGCCTGCAAAGGCAACCCCGGGCCTGGCGGCTGGGGCGTGCTGCTGCTCTCGGGCGGTACCGAAAAAGAGCTGTTTGGCGGCGAGCTGGCCACTACCAATAACCGCATGGAACTTACGGCGGTTATCGAAGCTCTGACAGCGCTCAAGCGGCCCTGCCAGGTCACGCTGTACCTGGACAGCGAATACGTGCGCAAGGGCATCACCGAATGGATCCACGGCTGGAAAGCCAGAGGCTGGCGGACAGCGGCGAAGCAGCCTGTCAAAAACGTCGACCTGTGGCAAAAACTGGATGCAGTGGTGGCGGGCAGTGAACACAAGATTGACTGGCGCTGGGTCAAAGGTCACGCCGGTGACCCGGGCAACGAAAGGGCCGATGCGCTGGCGAACCGCGGTGTCGAGCTGGCCCTGGGCCAGCGGTAAGGGGAGTCCCATAGCAGGGGAACTGCCAAAATGCTACATTGTGTAAGTTGGAAATTTTAGTTATTCAAGTTAACCATCGACATGGCCTCCAAAATAATTTACCCCATTGTTGCGGCCATCGGATTGGGCGCTGCGTCGGTAGCAGCTTGGTGGTTTCAGAGCAAGCCCCCGTCTGCTGCCGGTGGCACGACAACCGCCATGAGTTCCGGGTCGGCTGCGGGTGGACAGGCCTCCGGTGCCCCTCAAACTGCCGCCAGCATGCCAGGCGGTGCCGCGTCTGCACCGCGGCCCCCAGCGGTCGAGGCCGCCAAAGTCGAAATCATGAAATTGACCGACGACACCCAGGCGGTCGGCAGCCTGCGCTCGCGCCAGGGCGTGATCGTGCGGCCTGAGGTCAGCGGACGCATCACCCAGCTCAACTTCAAGGACGGCGACCGGGTTCGCAAGGGCCAGTTGCTGGTGCAGCTGGATGATCAATTGCAGCTTGCCCAGGTACAGCAAAGCCAGGCCGAGCTGTCGATTGCACTCGCCAACCACCAGCGCAACCAGGAACTGGTGGCACAAAACTTTATCAGCAAGCGCTCGGTTGATGAGAGCGCGGCCAACCTGGAAGTGGCACAGGCCAAGCTGGCGCTGTCCAGAGCCACAGCGGCACGGCTCAAAGTCATGGCACCGTTTGACGGCCTGGTGGGCATCCGCACCGCCAACGTGGGCGACTATCTGAAAGACGGCGCAGACGTTGTCAACATTGAAGACATTGACGCCGTTTTTGTTGACTTCCGCCTGCCGGAGCGGTTCCAGAACAAAGTCAAGAAAGGCCAGACAGCGGGCGTGAGCCTTGATGCTCTGCCGGGCAACAAATTTGTGGCCTTCGTTCAGGCTGTGGACCCGCTTATCGACACCAATGGGCGCTCGGTTGGCGTGCGCGCCTGCATTGACAACCGCCAGTTGCGTCTGCGCCCCGGCATGTTTGCGCGCGTGACCGCTGTGTTTGGCGAGCGCGACCAGGCCAAAGTGGTGCCCGAAGAAGCCATCGTGCCGCAAGGCCAGCGCGTGGTGGTCTACAAAGTGGTGGACGGCAAAAACAAGGATGAAAAAATCGCACAGCGGGTTGAGGTCAAGGTCGGCATCCGCCGCCCCGGCAAGGTGGAGATTCTGGAAGGCATTGAAGAAGGCGACCTGATCATCACCGCCGGCCAGCAGCGCCTGCAGCGCGACGGCATGGTGGTGCGAGTGATTGACACCGCGCGCCCTGGGGGGCGCGAAGGTGCCGGCGGGGGTCCAGGAGGCCCCAGTGCAGGCGGCGCAGGCGCTGACCCAGGCGCGCAGGGCACAGCAGGCCTTGCCACGCGGCCTTCATCAGCACCTGCTG
>JAYVNK010000379.1:0-3667 GCA_043758475.1 Comamonadaceae bacterium
CACAGCGGACTCGAAACCATGCGCGTCGCCTTTGGCCATTACGAATCAAACCCACTCAAGCGCGGTGCCATCGCACTTGCCCTGCATCGTCTTGCCATAAGCCGCCAGCTCGTCGTCGCGCCACTTCCTCAGTTGCCGCTTGAGATGGAACTTGTTCATTTTCCGGGTCAGCCAAGGCAGTTGCAGCAGCCGGTGGTTGTAACGGTAGGCGAGGTCGTCGCTCTCCCGCAGACCACGTTCACGTTTCATGGCCGACTGCGTAATGGAGCCATAGTGATGCAGCCACGATGCCCCGGTGGTCGCGCTGGAGACCTTGCCCTTGGCCATTTCGTTGAAAAACAGGGCGTCTTCGTAGCCCAGCAATTTGGGCACAGGCTGGAAATAGCCGATATCCATCCAGACCGATTTGTGGACTGCCATGCAAACGGCGTGGCACGAGCCAGGACGCAGCGCGAGCCTCATCTGCTGGCTGGCCGCAGGCGCCAAGGCTTCAAAATCGTAGCCCAATTTGCCTTCAACCATGGCCGGGGAGATGACGGAGACATTGTTCTGCAAGGCGGCACCAATCAGGTTTTCCACCCAGTGGGCACTGACCAGTACGTCGTTGTTCATGATGACAGTCCAGTCGGCCTGCAATGCCAGTGCGCCCTGGTTCCAGGCCACGCCGCATCCCAGGTTCTGTGCGTTGAAGATCTTGCCGCCCAAAGGCAAAGTCTGCAAATACGCACGGGTGTCGCCGCTCGACCCGTTGTCAACCACGATCACACGGTCCAGCGGGGTGCCATGGCGCACCATGCTGTCAATGCACTGCCGGGTGTAGTCCACCTGGTTGTAGCAGGCAAAGGTGATGGCGTAGCTAGTCTTGTCCATGGTGGGCGAGCGTGGAGCCGCACAGCAGCGCAAGCATCAGCGCGTAAAAGCTGGCCATGAATTTCAGGTCCAGGATTTCGGTGCTGAGGCTGCTGACAAACATGCAAATGACGAACGTGACGCCGATGACGGCATTGGCCTTGCTTGACCGGTGGCGGGATTTCAGCCTGGCGACAAAGATAATGAGGGGAACGGCGAACAGCGCTACGGAGGAGGCCAGTCCAAAAATTCCAGACCGGATGGCATTGGTCACGATTTCGTTGTGAAAGCCAGAATTGAAGGCGGTGTAGAGCGCTTTGTCAGAGGCGTAGCTTTGTATTTTCTGCGAGACCGGAAACTGCTCAAAACGCGTATCGCCAAGCCCCCCCCAAAGATTTTGGAAAAACAGGTCCCACGCCATCCGGAGAAACGTAATGCGGGAGCCCACTGCGGTGTCAGGCGCAATGCCGGTCCAGGGGTAGGTCAGAATCTCGTCGAAAATCAAGACAATCCTTGGGTGAACGGTGCTCGAGGTGACGTAGATGACGGCACAGATCAAGCTGCTGGCTGCAACCACACTTGCGACGTGAGCGAGCTTTTTGCTGCTGCGGTGCTGGTAGGCCCAGACTGCAAGAACTATAGGAATCGCCATCCATCCAGTTCTGCTGCCCGATTCGATTGACAGATAGAACCCGGCAAAAGCGGCCCCCAGTTTGAAGGCCACAACCCGTGGGCCATCTTTTCCAAGCAGGTTGATCGAGACCGTGCTGATAAGCGCAAAGGTCATTGAAACATATCCAAACACCAGTGGATCCGCAAAATAGGTCGCCATGCGGGTCGTGCCCCAATGCATGGGTTGGACGACCAAATATTGCTGGGCCAGCGTGATCAGCAAGGCGGCTGGAAAGGCAAATTGCAAAAACTTTGCTGCGTTGAACTTTGTGCGCACGGCAAATATGAACACTGGAACAGCCAGGCAAAACCGCACCGGCGAATCAAACTGGGGCAAATAAATGCTACTGCGCAGTGCCGAGCTGATGGCCATAGCAAGAATCGGTGACAGGAGCGTCATTATCATCGCTGGTGTCGGCAAAGCTTTGCCTGGATTGATGAGCTGCTCACTTTTTTCAAACAGCCGATACCTGCCCACTGTGAGAAAAACAAGGCAGATAAAAGAACCAACGATCAATATTCCATTGGACCATCCGCGCACCGTCATCAAAAACAAAGGGGCCAAGCAGAAAAATAACCCCAACAACAGGCGAGGCGTTTGCACCGATGGGCTGACGCCCAGGTGCCGATGCCATGCCTGGCGAAATTGAGTCGGTGAAGAAATCCGCGAAGGTTTTTGCAGATCTTTTTGCAATTGCTGTTTCAGATGTTTTTCCAAATCTTACAAAGGGTCAGACGGGCGCGCCATGTTCAAATTTGCGAATCGATCTGGCCGCTGAGGCGGGCCGCTCTCACCTGCGGGTCGGCGGGGAACTGCTGGACGACACGGGTCTTCAAATACGGAAAACCAGCTGCTATCAACTGCCGCCATCGTATCGAAGTGTCGTCGGAATTGTTGACATCGTTGGTCAACGCTGGGAACAGGGCCTCAAAGTGTAAGCCCCGTGCGCAAAGCCGCTGCGTCAGCTGGCATTCGTATACATCCACGACCTGCCCTTTGTCGGAAAAATTCATCACCCCGCGCATCAGGCTGTCAAACGCAGGTTCAGTAAGGACACTGCGGTTAAACACCAGAAAATAGCTCTGCAAATGCCGAACTGGCGCCAGGCTTTCGGTCAATCCCATGAAACCGGCCTGACTGCCCTTGATGCGTGACATCATCTGGGTGAAAGATGCGGGATCAAGCGGGCCCGCAATGCTGTCATTGACAAGGAAAAGCCGCTGCCATGCGCTGTGATCGAGCAGGCACCAGGCGTGCGCCCATGCGCCAAAATCAAAACCGGTGTTCTCGCGAACCAGCACGCCACTCAGTCTGGCCGCCAGATCGGCGTCGATGTGCAGCGTATCGGCCTTCAGGTGGGTGTTTGCAATCAGGATGACTTGAACGCCCGCGTCCATCAGGGCAAGAATGTGGTGGATCACGTGGGTTTTCAGCACCGCCTCAAGCGCGTGGGTAACGAACAGGCACACGTCGCCGTCCATGTGTTTCAGCGGCAGTTGCCGCACTTGCAGGCGGGCCACATTTGCCGGCGTGGATAGGCCGTTGAGCGATTCAATCAGACGCGCGTATTTCCCCTCAATGATGCGGTATTCGCGTCGGCGTACGAACGGCGCACTGGCCTTGATTTGACGGCGCCAGCGACGCCAGATGTCTGACAACGACTGCATTCCGGTGCCTGATCAGGCCGCACCCTTGATGCAGACAAATCCCCATACCAGATGCGAAAGTCTGCCCGTGCGTTTGAGACGCCAGCGACGCAACGTGCGGCGCAGCCCAAGTGCCGTGCCGGGCACAAAATCTTCCGGAAGCATGGCCCAGTCGTTGCGCAACGCTTTGAAGCTGCCGGAATAGCCGTACATGCGGGCAAGCGGTGGGTCGCCGCAAAAGTACCCTGACGTTCCTCTGGTGATCGTGTTCACATGCGTTGGGTCGTGGAAGCTTGCGGGGTGAGGGTAGGCTGGCGTCAGCGCATAAAGCAGGCCACCCGGCTTGAGGGTGCGATGGATCTCGCCCATCAACTCTACAAACGGAAAGCGTGTGCTGCGGCCATCGGTCGTGGGCAATATCCTGGGAACGTGCTCCAGGAAGTCAAAGGCCGAAACAGAATCGAATGTCGAATCTGGGTGTGGTATGGGCTCCAGGATG
>JAYVNK010000380.1:0-11276 GCA_043758475.1 Comamonadaceae bacterium
GCACGTGGGGCCCCGGCTCCCGTGCGCAGTTCGCGGCCGAGCAACTCGGTGGGCTTCTGGGCACGAAATTCATCCACGTGCCATTCGCTGGTTCCGGACCCGCCGCCGTCGCGCTTCTGGGCGGACATCTCGACTTCGCCTTACTGGATGTGGCGTCGGTGTTTCCGCACGTGAAGTCCGGCAAGCTGAAGATCATGGCAGTGACGACGTTGGGGCGTCCGACGATCCTCCCGAACGTCCCAAGGATCGCCGATAGGTTCCCGGGGTTCGATATGTTCACTTGGAACGCGCTGGCGGTCCCGAAGGGCACGCCAGCGGCTCGGATCCAGGTGCTGGCAGATGGCGTACGGAAAACGCTGCAGGACCCAAAGATCGTGAAGAGTTTCAATGATCGTGGCATCACCATTTGGCCGCTCAACGCGAAGGAAGTTACGGAACGCTTGCTAGAGGACTATCGCAGCGCCAATGAGCTCATCAAAACGCGGGGCATTCGTCTCGAATGAGGCAAATGTAGCCAGTGTCGCCCGCTTTCGCATCAATCCCGCCGTGAACTTCGATAAGTTGACAAACATTGATGGCCGGTCGACGCCTTCCAGGAACACGTTCAGCTCGTCAGATCCAAGCCCGACGTGCCGACGGTCGCGGAGCCTGGCTACCCCGGATTCGTCGCCGGCACCTTGTATGGGCTGGTTGCTCCGGCCAAGACGCCGACGGAAATCGTCGACAGGTTGCAGGTTGCAATCCCGCGCATTTTTGCCATGCCCGAAGTGCGCAACTCGCTCATCCAGCTAGGCCTGCAACCGGTCGGAAACACTCCTGCGCGATTTTCGAAGTTCATGCAGGACGAATACGTCAAGGCCGGCAAGATCGTGAAGGTCGCGAACGCGAAGGTCGAGTAATGAGACCGCCTTACGATCCTTGCGCGGCTTACGGTTATGACGACTCCGTCTGGCAATGTGCGGATTGGGCAACGTGGCGCGTCGATTTGGCCGCGCTGGCGCAATCGCCCGCGGATGTCAGTCACGCATGGGGCCTTCCGATAGCCCGACATGGCGATATCAGTGTGTTCGTGCGTTCGAAGGAGACGGCGCCGTCGTCGTTGCAGCCGCTTCAACGATTCGGGCAGGATAGTCTTGTTATCTGGGGAGTGCCGCCGATGAAGCGAGCATCCGTCTACGGCATTGCTATCGGGCTGGCTACGGTTGCATTCATTTTTAACACTTTTACTGGGATCGCCGAATCGTGTGTGTTGCGCCAGCAGCCGCCCTCGGTCCATTGACTATGATAAACAACGAGGCAGTAACCCTGGACGGCGGGCGCTACGACTACATCATCATTGGGGCCGGCTCTGCCGGCGCAGCGCTGGCCTATCGGCTGAGCGAAAACCCCGACAACAAGGTGCTGCTCGTCGAAGCCGGAAAGGCGGGACATTTGATGTCGTGGCTGCCGCTGAGCTTCGCCTTCTTCATCGATCATCCCGTCGTTAATTGGCGGTACACCTCGGAGCCAGAGGAGGGGACGAACAACCGCGCCATTCCGGTGCCGCGGGGGAAGCTTCTCGGTGGATCGTCGTCCATCAACGGGCAAGTCTATGTACGTGGACAACCCCAGGATTACGACGGCTGGGCTCGGCTCGGCAATCGGGGCTGGGGCTGGCAGGACCTGGAGCCCCTGTTCCGGCGCATGGAGAACTACCAGAACGCCGTGGATGGCACGCGGGGCACGCGTGGGCCTCTCCGGATCACTGAGGTCGCGGAGAAGGGTCCGATCTTCGATGCGATCTTCAGCGCGGCGCAACAGTTTGGCATTCCCCGCAATCCGGATTACAACGGGACCGAGCAGGAGGGCCTGGGCATGGCGCAGGCGACGATCTCGGGCGGCCGGCGCATGAGCACCGCGCGTTGCTACCTGCGGCCGGCCATGAAGCGCCTGAACCTGCACGTCATTACAGAGGCGGCGGCGCGCCAGCTGGTTCTCGACGGCAGGCGTTGCACGGGTGTGATCTATGAGCGGGGCGGTGAAACCGTGCGCGTGAGCGCCGAACGCGAGGTCATCCTCTGTGCCGGCGCCATCGCCTCGCCGCAGCTTCTTGAGCTCTCCGGCATCGGCAAACCCGAGGTATTGCGCAGTTGCGGCATCGAAGTGCGCCACGTTCTGGCGGGGGTCGGCGAGAATTTGCGCGACCACGTCATGCCCAGGTTTCAACTGCACGTGAAGGTGCCCAGCGCCTCGTACAACAGACGGACGCGTGGATTTCGGGGTGCCTTGGAGGTGCTCAAATACGTCACTTCATCATCGGGGTTCCTGGGCATGCCATCAAGCCCTCTGACCGGATTTTTGAAGACCGATCCAACCCTCGACAGGCCCGATCTGCAGGCGTTTTTTACACCCTGGGCGGTGAAGAGCCAAAAGGAGCGCACGCTGCTCGACCATCCGGCGATGACCGTGACCTGCTACCAGCTCCGGCCGGAGAGTCTGGGCAACGTCCATATCCGGTCCGCTGACCCAAAAGAGCAGCCGGCGATCCGCTTCAATTTCTTCAGCCATCCACTCGATACGGCCACCGCGATCGCGGGCTTCAACATGCTGCGTCGAATCATCGCATCGCCAGCAATGGCGGCTTACGCGGGAGAGGAGTTCTCGCCTGGGGCCGGCATCAATACCGATTCCGCAATCGAAGCGTGGCTTCGGGCGACGGTCGAAACCGCTTTCCACCCGATGGGCTCTTGCCGTATGGGTTCGGGCGAAGATGCGGTGGTGGACGACCAATTGCGGGTGCACGGCCTGCAAGGTCTGCGCGTCGCGGACGCATCAATCTTTCCCACCATGCCTTCGGGCAACACCAATGCTGCTGCTATCGTGGTTGGCGAGAAATGCGCAGACCTGATCATGGGACAGAGCGCGATCCATAGATCTGCGGCCTGAAACCCGTCGTACTGGTTTCTTCTAATTCCTAAAAAAATGGAGAGTTCTATGCCCGGTCCAATGGAGATTCGTCGCCTAATCGCGCGCAGCGGGCGAACGCTGGACTTCACGCTACTCGGATTCGGCGCGGTGCCGCTCGGCAACTACATGCAACCGCTGGAGGAAGCCGCCTGTGACAAAGCGATGGAAGCTGCGTGGGATTGTGGCATCAGGTACTTCGATACTGCGCCCTATTATGGTCTCGGCCTCGCTGACATGCGAGTTGGGCGCGTGTTGCGCAAGCTGCCCCGGGATCAATTCGTCATCTCGACGAAGGTCGGACGCACACTGATCCCGTGTGCGTACGGCGAGCAAAACGCCAAGGTCTTCGTTGGCACACCGTCGTATCGCTTCGAATTCGATTACTCGTACGACGCTGTGATGCGATCCTTCGAGGAAAGCCTTCTCCGGCTTGGACTGGACCGTGTGGACATCCTGTACGTTCACGATCTCGATGCAAAAGTGCACGGCGGTCCGGAGCTATTTGAGAAGCGACTGCGTGAACTGTTCGATCGCGGCGGCTGGCGCGCGCTCGATGAACTGCGCTCTGCCGGCGTGATCACCGCGATCGGTGCCGGTGTCAACGAATGGCAGCCCTGCGTGCGCTTGCTCGAACTTGCCGATCCCGACCTGTTTCTGCTTGCGGGCAGGTATACGTTGCTCGAGCAACCGCCGGCCGAAGCGTTTTTCCCGAAGTGCGCGGAACGCGGCGCGCGCGTCGTGATCGGCGGTCCGTACAACTCAGGCGTGCTGGCGGGCAAAGGGATGTACAACTATTCGTCTGTGCCACCGGAGATCGGGCAGCGCGTTGCGGCGTTTGAGCGCGAATGTGCGTCGTTCGGCGTCAGCTTGCGGGCTGCTGCGCTGCAGTTCGTCGTCGCGCATCCGCTCGTCGTCAGCGTGATCCCCGGCGCGGGCAGTGCGAGCGAAGTCAAGGACAACCGTGCATTGCTCGAAGAGCCCATCCCGGCATCGCTGTGGCAGCGTTTGAAGGAATGCGGTTTGCTGGACGCGGGCGCTCCGACATCATGAGTGCCGAGGGCATCGGCGGATTCAACTTAGGAATTCGCCACTGGCATGGATGCCTGACATGACAAATATCGGCATGACCCCCGAGCCGCACAGGGGAACGATGCGCACTGCAGGAGCATTGAACCAGGGTGTTTCGTTATGAAATGCAGACGGGGGCTGGTGGCCAATTTAACCCCCCCCCATCACACGCCTGACGCACGATGCCCGCTCACCTCAGCCCCATCGCCCGGCTTCAACCGCCCAAATCCCGCGACCCCGATCAAGGCGAATGTCGCCATGACCCCAAAGGCAACCCTGAAATCCACTGCGGCCAGGGCGCTGCGCCCATGCGCCATTTGCGACAGGGCCAGCGTCAGCGCGCCCAGCGCGGCACCCAGGGCCGAGGCCATTTGCGAACACATGGTGGACAGGGTGGACGCTGCACCGCGATCGGCCGGCTCGATATCGGCAAAGGCCAGTGTGTTCATGGAGGTCATCTGCATCGACCGCATGGCACCAGAGGCCACCAGCAGGGCCACGGTGAGCACCAGCGGCGCATCGGCCTGCGCACCCCGCTCAAACCCCAGCAGCAACATCACCAGCGCCGCAGCGCAGAGAAGGCAGCCCAGCCAGTCCAGCGCCGCTGGCCTGGGCACGGGTGTGCGGGGCACCCAACGCCAGACGGCATACAAACCCAGGAGCCCCACCGGCAGGTTGATGAAAAAATTCCAGTGCCATGAAGCATAGGTGCTGATGAAGCCGCCCAGCGGTGGCCCCAGCACCGGTGCCAGAAGCGACGGCCAGACGATCATGGCAATGGCCGCCATCACCTCCGATTTGGCCGCATTGCGCAGCACCAGGGTGCGCCCGACCGGTGCCATGAGCCCGGCCGCCACCCCCTGCAAAGCACGGGCCGCCACCAGTTGGCCCAAGTTCTGCGACAGGCCGCAGCCCAGCGAAGCCAATGTGAACGCCGCCATGGCGATGGAAAACACGCGCCGTGCTTCCCAGCGGTCTGCCAGCCAGCCGCTCGCCGGGATGATGGCCGCCGCTGCCAGCAGGTAAACCGTGACCCCGGCGGTCAGCGCCAGCGGCGTGACGCCGAGACTCTTGGCCATGAGGGGCAGCGATGTATTGAGGATGGCACCGTCCAGCAGCATCATGAAAAATGCCCCGGCGACGATCAGCGCCACGCGCCTTGTGGAGGCGGCAGGCGAGGCAGGCGGGGGTGGGCCGTTCGCGCCGCCGTTTGCTTTTGCGGTCGCTTTTGCAGTCGCGTTTTCGGTTGAGGGTGAGTCTGGGCTGCTGTTGCCGTTCACGTGGGTGTTCATCGGGTTCGCCGTCAATACGGGTTAATGATTCCCAAGCGGGCGAGTATCTCCACTTCACGCGCTTCCATGGCCTTCGCATCGGCCGCGCTGGTTTCATGGTCCCAGCCCTGCGCATGCAGTGTGCCGTGCACCAGCAGGTGCGCGTAGTGAGCTTGCAAAGTCTTGCGCTGTTCCTTGGCTTCACGCGCGATGACGGGCGCGCACAGCACCAGGTCGGCGGTGACTGTTGGAGCCTGCGTGTAATCAAACGTCAGAACATTGGTGGCGTAATCCTTTTTGCGGTAGTCGCGGTTCAGCGCCTGGCCCTCGTCAGATCCGACGATGCGCACGGTGATTTCGGCATCAGCTTGCAGCGCATGGCGAATCCAGCGTGATACGCTGTGGCGGGGTAGGGCGGCGCGGTGGCGCGCCAGCAGGGCTGCGGGGGCCAGTTGGCCGAATTGCAGCGACAAAACCAGGTTTTTCAGCATAATTGAAGGTAAAATAAGCCTGTAGCCCTAGTGTAGTATGAATAGTTAGCTACTAAATAAATAGTATCCTGAATTTGCGGCCCGATTGAAATTTCCTCTGACCATCCGGGAACATTGCGCGACACGCTCACCGTGCATCTTTCTTCAACGGCACAACGCGGGCGCGCTTGCCCCCTGACGTTGACGTCGCAGGCAGCGCAGGCCGGTCTGCGCCCGAGCGGCCCGGCGCGTCGTAGGCATCCACAATGCGCGCCACCAGTGGGTGGCGCACCACGTCGGCACTGGTCATGCGGCAGATCGCAATGCCTTCCACGCGCCTCAAGACGCGCTCGGCGTCGATCAGGCCACTGAGCTGGGTTTTGGGCAGATCAATCTGGCTCACGTCGCCAGTGATCACGGCCTTGGCCCCAAAGCCGATGCGCGTCAAAAACATCTTCATCTGCTCGGGTGTGGTGTTTTGCGCCTCGTCCAGAATGATGAAGGCGCTATTGAGCGTGCGCCCGCGCATGAACGCCAGCGGCGCAATCTCGATGGTCTGGCGCTCAAAGGCTTTTTGCACTTGCTCAAAGCCCATCAGGTCATACAGCGCGTCGTACAGCGGGCGCAGGTACGGGTCGATCTTCTGGTTCAGGTCGCCGGGCAAAAAGCCCAGCCGCTCGCCCGCTTCCACCGCCGGGCGCGTGAGCACAATGCGCTGCACGGCACTGCGTTGCAGCGCGTCCACCGCCATCGCGACCGCCAGATAGGTCTTGCCGGTGCCTGCGGGGCCAATCGCAATAGTGATGTCGTGGCTGGCAATGTTGTCCAGATAGGTGGCCTGGTTGATGGTGCGGGCCTTCAAGTCGCTGCGCTTGGTTTTGAGCGTGGCAACGGCAGATGCATCCATGTCGCCGTCGCCAGCCAGCATGAGTTGCACCGTGGCGCTGTCTATGGGCCGCGCGGCCATCTCGTACAGGGCTTGCAGCATCTCCATGCCGCGCTTGGCATTGGCCTTGGTGCCATCAACCTTGAACTGCTCATGCCGGTGCGCGATTTTGACCTGCAGCGCGAGCTCAATCGTGCGCAGGTGCTCGTCCGTGGGGCCGCACAGGTGCGCCAGGCGGGTGTTGTTGGGCGGGGTGAACAGGTGTCTGAGAATCAAGCTGATAATTCCAGTGGACGGGCAACAGGTGGGATGCAATCAAGCCGCAAGTCGCCATTCGCGACCCGCAAGGTCCCCCAATGATAGGCAAACCAGCAAATTCACACATAACAGGCAAAAATGATCGGTAAATTAAGCGGCACCCTAAGTGACAAAAACCCGCCCCAGATTGTGCTGGACTGCCATGGTGTGGGCTACGAGGTGAACGTGCCCATGAGCACGTTTTACAACCTGCCAGCCGTGGGCGACAAGGTCGTGCTGTTGACGCATTTTGTGGTGCGTGAAGACGCGCAGCTGCTCTATGGCTTTGCCACCCAGGCCGAGCGAGAGGCGTTTCGCCAGCTCATCAAAATTTCAGGGGTCGGGCCGCGCACGGCACTGTCGGTGCTGTCGGGCATGAGCGTGGCCGAGCTGGCGCAGGCAGTGACCTTGCAGGAAGCAGGCCGCCTGGTCAAAGTGCCCGGTATCGGCAAGAAAACCGCCGAGCGCCTGCTGCTGGAGCTCAAAGGCAAGCTCGGTGCCGACATCGGCCTGCCGACGCATTTGGCCAACGATGCGCAAACCGACATCCTCCAAGCCCTGCTGGCCCTGGGCTACAGCGACAAGGAAGCCGCCATTTCGCTCAAGGCCTTGCCTGCGGATGTGGGGGTGAGTGAGGGGATCAAGCTGGCGCTGCGGGCGCTGGCCAAATAGTTAAATGGAGTTGTAAATGGCAATTCTCGAAGGCATACGAATACAGAACTACCGTGCGCTGAAAGATGTCACGTTTGGGCAGACGTTTGAGAACCGGAAAACCGCTGAGGTTTTACCTCGTTTGATAGCCGTCATTGGTGCAAATGGTGTCGGCAAATCTACTTTGCTCGATGCCTTGGGTTTTGTTGGCGATTGCTTGAATGAAGGGGTCGAAGCTGCGTGTGACAAGCCCCATCGTGGTGGTTTTGAACGGCTGAGGACTTTGGGAGCGGGCGGTCCGATTCAATTTGAAATTCGTTATCGCCAAGCCAAGGGAGAGCGGCCCATCAGCTATGGATTGCATATCGATTTGGACCAACGCGGCCGCGCTTGTGTCGTGTTTGAACGCCTACGCCAGCGACTCTTTGGCCAACCCAATGGTCGGGCCTACACGTTTTTGCAATTGACGGATGGCGCTGGTTACGCGTGGACGGGCGAGGAAATTGATGGGGCAGAAGGCAAAGAGAGAATCTCAATCAACATGAGTGACCGGCAGGTGCTGGGTATTTCCACGCTTGGAACCTTGGTCGATCACCCTCGCATCAGTCAATTCCGCACTTTTTTAGGAAGCTGGTATTTGTCCTATTTTGTACCGGAGCTTGCGCGGTCGCAGCCAATGTCTGGTGCCGACCCGCACCTGAACCGCAAAGGCGACAACCTTGCAAAATATTTGCAATTCATCGAGCGTGAGAGCCCAAAAGGGTTCAAGGCAGCGCTTGACTACATTGCAACAAAAATTCCGGGTCTTGAACAGATCAAATCTGTCAAGGCACCAGATGGGAGGCTGCTGCTGGAGTTCCACGCGCAAGGCTTCCCGGACAAGCCGTTTTTTCAGCAAGACATGTCAGATGGATCCCTGAAGCTCCTGGCTTACATGCTTTTGATTGAGGATCCGGATCCTGCACCGTTGATCGGAATTGAGGAACCAGAGAATAGTCTGCATCACCAGTTATTGAGTCTGCTAGCGGGGGAGTTGCAAGCTTTTGCGCAGAAAAAAAACGGCCCGCAAGTCCTCGTCACTACCCATTCGCCCAACTTTGTGGATGCGCTGACGCCCTCTGAAGTTTGGATTCTGCAGAAAACCGATGAGGGTTACTCCACCCTAACCCGCGCCGCAGACATTCCGTCGGTTCAAGAACTTTTTGATGAAGGCATTCCCATGGGAAGCCTCTGGTACAGCGACCACTTCGGAATTGGCAATCCATGATTCGGCTTGAAGTGTTGGTCGAAGGCAGCTCGGACGAACCGGTGGTCAGGGAAGTATTGGTGAGGAAATTCAAGCAGGTTGAAGGGGTGCATTTCCGCATTCATCCGCATCGGGGGCGCGGCGCGCTGCCGAAGCATCCCCTGCGCAGGCCCGATCCCAAGCGTCGCGGTTTGCTGGATCAGCTGCCCGCGAAACTCATGGGATACGCCAAGCAGTTTGTTCCAGCTGGAGACGCGCTTTTTGTGGTGGTACTCATTGACGTGGACAGCACGCCTTGCGTTGAAATGCTGGCGCAGTTGAATATCATGCTTCAGTCTCTACCAGTCAAACCTAAAGTGCTTTTTCGCTTGGCCATCGAAGAAACTGAAAGCTGGTTTATCGCGGATCGAGAGGCGCTTCAGAGGGCCTACCCCGGTCGGATAAAGATGGCGTCCCTTAGAAGCATTGCGCCCGATTCAGTCTGCGGGTCGTGGGAAGCACTGGCGCGAGCACTTGGGCAGAATCCGAAGTTGGTGGGGCCAGGTGCAAAGACGGCGTGGGCCAGACATATTGCACCTCACCTGGATCTAGAGCGTCCAGCGTCGCCAAGTTTTAGAAAATTCATTGAAGGCGTTGGCAGACTGGTTGAAAACGACTTGCCGTGATAGGTCGATCTGGCAAGCTCACCGATGGAATTCATTCTCTGAATTTGGTCTTCAGCCACTTAAGCAACTCCCACTGGTCCGCCGCCGTGGCCCGGCGCACCTGAACCAGAAGTTTGTTGAGGTCAGGGCGCTGCAATGTGATGTTGGCCGCGCCTTCGTTGCAAACTGAGCAGATGGCTTTCAGGTTGCCCGCCTCATCGCTTCCGCCCAGGCTTTTGTCGATGACGTGGCCAATGTGCAGCCGGGTTTTGCGCGTGGGGTCGTAGGGATGGGGCTCGCCCGCAACGGCACCACACATTTGGCAGGTGAAGCCGTTGCGGTCAAGAACAAAGGCTCTGGCTTCTTTGGAAATGCCTCGCGCAAAAGCGGGTTGCGGCTTGGCGGATTCGAGCAGGTACTGGCCCGGCTTCAAGTCTGCGCGGTCGTTGTGCGTGAGGATCAGAAAACCTTCGTTAGTGCGCAACTCTCGTACACGGCGTGCCCACTCGCTGATGTTGCCTGCAATGGGGCGCAACTCAGCAGAATCCATGACGCGGCCAATGTTTGAGAGGAAATGTGCGCGCAGCCTGGCTCGCGCACCGCCGACTCTCATAGCGACCCTCACGCCGTTGTTAGGCGTTGTGGATTTGCCAGTGGGAGGCTTGGCCATCAGGCGGCCCGCTTCATCAACTTTTGCGCCGCCGCCTGCTCAATCGCGCTGGCAATCTGGGCGCTAACCGCATGCGCCACGGGTGGCGGAAACGCATTGCCCACTTGCCGGTACGACGGCGTTTTCTTGCCGGCAAACTGCCAGTCATCGGGGAAGCCCTGGATGCGCGCGCACATGCGCACCGTAAGCCGTGGCATGCCGTCAAAATCAGCCGCTGGAGCGTCGTTGGCCAGGCTGCGCCCATCCACGCCCAGCGTGGCCCACGCTGCGCGGGAGCGGGTCGGCCCCAAGTCCGGGCCGCCGTGCTTTTTGCTGCCCCCGACCAATGTGGGCGCGATCGCCTTAGCCTGTTTGCGCCATGCGTCCGCACCGCGCCAGCCGTTGGCTGCCATTAAATCGTGCAACAGCGCGCCGACGGTAGGCGGCAATTTCAGGGAGCGTGCGGGCCATCGGAAATAGGGAGCGATCTCATGGCGAACCGCAACACACACCACGCGCGGACGCAACTGGCTGACGCCAAATTCAGCCGCGTTGAACAGGTGCCAGTCGGACCAGTAGCCCATGGATTTCAACTGCCGGGAAATATGGTGGCGGTAATCCACAAACATGGCATCCATCAGGCCACGCACGTTTTCCAGCATGACGGCCTGGGGGCGGGTTTCGTCCACCACCCGGAGGGCTTGGGGAAACATGTCGCGCTCGTCATCGGCACCGAGTTGCTTGCCGGCTTTTGAGAACGGCGGGCAGGGCACGCCGCCTGCCACCAGATCAACGCCACGGTAAGAGCGGGCATCAAACTGGCCCAAATCGCCTTCAATCACATTCCATTGCGGGCGGTTGAGGCGCAGCGTGCTGCAGGCGGCTGTGTCAATTTCAACCAAGGCTTCATGCTCAAATCCAGAGCGCTCCAGCCCCAGGGCTTGGCCACCCGCACCGGCGCATAGTTCAAGAGAGTTCATGGGTGGTTCCGGGCTGAGTTGCTTGGCCAATCACGATCGTTATCTGGTGGAGGTTTCGAAAGTCGGATATCAAGACAAGTAACTGTATATTTTCACAGTGATATTATCAGGTTAATTGGTTCTGCGTGGCAAGATTTTTGCAATGATTGTTCAGGTGCAGACTATAGT
>JAYVNK010000381.1:0-3660 GCA_043758475.1 Comamonadaceae bacterium
CGCTCAGAGTCAATCGTGCCAATAAGGAGTGGAACGGCTACTGGGCTACGAACTTACGGTACGCAGCTTGATACGCACACCACTTTTAATCGCACCCCGTGGATGGCCTGTGCCTGCGGTGGGTGATATTGTTTGGTGCTTGTTCCCCGAATTGCCGGACTCCGACCCTGGACCCAAACCGCGCCCGGCGCTGGTCATGAGCGTGCAGAGCCACGAAGACGGCGACATCGTGGGGGTGGCCTATGGAACCTCGCAAAAACTGAATCGACTCAGAACGGGTGAGGTGGCGATCACGCAGCTCCAAAACCCAGCTGCCTATGCCCTGGCCGGGTTGGCCTACGACACCAAGTTTGATTTCAAAGCTATCGTTGAGTTACCGTGGTCTGATCGCTATTTCAAAGCGCCGCCCAAAAGCCGTCACGGGAACAACCCGAAGCTAGGAACTTTGCACGCGACGGTGATGCGTGCGGTAGAGTCGGCTTACCGTGCAGCGATGGCGCGGTGAGATTGATCGCCGACAGCCGATTCTTCCCATTCGTGACGCAAAAGCGCATAAACCGCCATGTCAACATGCCGACCGCGAACGAAATTCGCGCCCCGTGATACACCCTCGTGGCGAAACCCATTGCGAACCGCCACCTTTGCAGAGGCTTCGTTGCGGACATCCATTCTGATTTCCAAACGATTGACGTGCTTGTTGTTGAACAAGTAGCTCGACAACAGCGCAACAGCTTCTGTCACGATGCCCTGGCCCTGATGTTCTGCCCTGAATAAATGGTAGCCAAGCTCTAATGCATTGAAATAGGGCGTCGATTTAAAGTGGCTTACGGCACCCAGGATCTGGTCTTGCAAATCCACGATCAAGAGCGTCTCGCTCTCTTCGCTCGACATCTTGGTTTCATCGAACGTCTTTTCAAAGCGCGCTGGTGACGTAATGTTCATGCCCAGATAATTACCCCGCAAGTCCAGATCGTTGATCAGGTTCGACAGCGTGAGGAGGTCACTCTTGAAAACGTGCCGAAGCCTAAACGTGCTGCCTTTGATCATGGATTCGCTCCGGGTTTTTGCATTGAGATGTGAAGAATTGGCAGACCAGCGAGCCATCAACCAGAAAAAATGGCGATCCCGAGCACTTTGGCGGCCGCATTCATTGGCTTGTCAAAGCAACACAGTTGCATTTGCCCGGAGGCGGCTTTGTGAACTTGGTGGGCTGCCGCGAGTTGAACGCTGTCGTAAGCGCGCAGCCCAAACGCCGCAGCCATGTCGCCCGCGATTTCACACAGCTGCGCGTCGGCGGCAATTTTTTGAAACTGTGACCACTCGTTACGCAAGCGCTCCAGCGCCTGGTCCGCATCGACCAACGGTGTCGATTGCAGTCGTACCCGCTGCGCCAAGGCGGTGCGCATTTCAACCCAGGTGATCTCCGCCACAAAAATACCGGTGGCAGACTGTGCAAACGCCACCGTGTGCGCCGACCCGGCTTCGTTGACGTACAGCTTCATCAATGCCGAGGTGTCGCAAAACAGAATCACCGCAGGCCACGCATGTCCAGCACAAGCTCACTCATGGTTTTGCCGTCAGGCAAGGGCGGCAAAGTGACGGGTTTGCCAAGGCTTAGAGGATGTCTGGCCTCAGTCACCTGAACCCCCGCTGACCGCAAGCGCTGAAGCACCTCACGGGACGTTACCTGACTATTTACGGAGCCAGAACCGAGCGCAGAATTGCGCTTGGCCGTGATCTTCGACACCCCATCAGACGGTAGATCCGCCGCCACGATTTGCGCCACCGTTTTGCGATGCGAGGTGATCTGCACTGTCACCCCCGCACGTGCGCGCGCAATCGCAAACGCCGGTCTGGCCTTAAGCTCCCGAATCGAAATTTGCAGCGCTGGCGTTTCCATGTGACCTGTATTGGGTTAGATTTGAGGTCACATAGAAGCATTTGACGTGAAAATTGATTTTTTGGGACCTCAATTTTCGAGTAACAATTTACCCGTGGTGGGTCTGTAGTGGGCTCTAACCCCGCGCGGCGACTGCGCAATGTGCTGCGGTTTTAGGGTGAAAGCACGCGCGAGGATTAAAAATAGGTGCGACTTTCGTCGCGCAGTTTTTTCTGGCACGCTGCCTTTTGTACCGCGCGCATTTCACCCTAAAGCCCGGTCACATCGCCCAATCACCACGCTCTGCTCTGTTTTTCTCGATTTGAGAATGCAGCAGGCAGATGCAAGTTCAAATGAGGAATCCGTTTGAACGTTTGAGTTGGACGAAGCCGCTACGCGGAGTAATGCCACGGCGTCCTGACACGAGTTTTTCTGCACCTTCGCTCCTCCAATTCTGCTGGAGTGATTTTGCAACATTTCGTGAGGAGCCACCGCATGAAGACCGCCATCGAGCCCAAGGCTGATTTTGACCGCCAGTATCAAACCCACCGCCAACACCTCAAGCTCAAAGGCTTGCAGCCCAAAACCATTGACGCTTATGCCCGTGGCATCCGGCGCATGGGCGACTACTTTGACCACCAAATTGACAACCTGACGCCCGCGCAGTTGACCCACTACTTCAGTGACCTGATCGCATCACACTCCTGCAGCGCGGTCAAACTCGATCTGCATGCCTTCAAGTTCTACACCCTGCACGTGCTGGGCAAGCCCTGGGCCATGCCCCACTTCATCAAGCCCCCAAGGTTTCACGCCTGCCCGACATCGACGCCGTGCGCCACCAGGTGCATATCGGTGCTGAAAAGCCCGCCTGCCAGAAAGTGGAATGGTGCAAACCTGGCAGCGGGCTGTCGGGCGGTTTTAACGGCATAAGCCCAAGGGCTTCGTCAATGTTCTTGCTGCCCCAACTGCGTTCCAGAAAGTAGCGGATGACCGAAGGGCGCGTCAGTGCTTTAAAAAGCGCATGGGCTCACAATAGCACGCTCAGGGCAGCATGCCTTGCGGTGTAGAAGCGTGTTCCGTCACACGGCGTGCGCCGGGCGGAACGCGCGTCCAGCCCGGTCGGACTGACCAGTGCCAGCCGCCCCCATCGCGTTGGGTTTTCCTGTGCGCCGCGGGCCAGAAACTCGCACCCCAGCGACGGGGCGACCGCATCAATGGGCGCATCGCGGCAACGCAGCTTGATCTCCCTTGCCACGTTGTGAAGCGCATCGGGCATCACCCGCAGCGTGTAGGCGCGGTCACTGCGGTCACTGAAGCCGAACCCGGCAGGTCGATTGCAAACACCGTGCGGGTGGCGCAGCAGTACTCAAACAATGGCCGCATTTGCGCCGCAGAGGCAGCGGCATTGACACTGTGCACCAGCAGCAAAGCCGGGCCCTTGCCGGCCACGTAGCAACTCACGCCGCCTGATTTGAACCGCTCTGCGTGCAAGGCGGCGGGTAACACGGGCTTGGCCGGGAAACCGCCACCTTGGTCTGCAAACTCCACGCCAATGCTGCGTGCAAAAAGGGACTGATGCCCGGAGGGCGAATTTCTGTTCATTTTCAAAACGGCAGGACCATTGTTTGCGGTGATGCTGGATTATTGAGTTTCCGCCAGCAAATGGCTGCAGGACTTGGGGCAAATCTGTCGTCAGATAGATGACAAGGGCAAATTCCTACAGGCTTTGCGCATTGCAGCCGACACGACAGTCACATTGACCTTTCAAAGCGCCAGCCAAT
>JAYVNK010000382.1:0-11251 GCA_043758475.1 Comamonadaceae bacterium
GTCAGTTGCGGCAGGAAGGCGTGAAAATTGGGCGGCGCCACGTCGGCACGCTCATGAAGAAGATGGGTATCGAAGCGCTGGCGCCGCAGCCGGGTACCAGCCAGCGCGCGCCAGGGAACAAGATTTATCCCTACCTGCTGCGCAAGGTCTCCATTGTCCGCTCCAATCAGGTGTGGGCGCTGGACACGACCTACATTCCGATGGCGCGTGGGTTTGTCTACCTCACCGCCGTGGTGGACGTAGCCAGCCGTCGGGTGTTGGCGCACAAGGTGGCAATCACGCTGGAAGCCTGCCACGCCCGGGAGGTGATCGATGCGGCCTTTGCCCGCCACGGCACGCCCGAAATCGTCAACACCGATCAGGGCAGCCAGTTCACCGCCGAGACGTTCACCGAGGCCGTCCTGGCGCAAGGCTGCAAGCTGTCGATGGATGGGCGCGGTGCATGGCGCGACAACGTGTTCGTCGAGCGCGTCTATCTGAAGGCGTACGACAGCGTGAGTGCTGCGCGTGCCGACATTGCCGATTACATTGACTGGTACAACACGGGCAGGCCGCATTCGAGTCTAAGTGACGTCACGCCCGAAACGGCTTACCTGAATGGACTACCGAAACTGGCCGAGGCTGCGTAAAATGGAATTCCCGGTGCGCCCTGCGTTGCCCATACTCGTGGACAACGACGCACATTTAACCCGCCCGAGTCCCACTTATAAATCGGGGAATGTTGTTCAGACAACCGGAGCCACTTCTTTCGGTAAGCAAAAACGTCTCAGCCCCTTTGGTCACCGAGGCTGTCCCGGACACCACGATCCAGTGCTCGGCGCTCTGAAAATGTTTTTGCATGCTAAGAGAGGCACCGGGCTTGACCATGAGGCGCTTAACCTGGAAGCGCTCCCCTCGGTCAATGCTTTCTGCGCGCACCGCAGCAAAAGCTGCCGCTTGCGGTCGCACATTCTGTGGGTCATCACCGCAGCAAGCCATGGCGTGCCGACAGCCTTCCAAGATGTCGGGCGCAAACTGCTCGAGTGCGGCAATTAGGGCACTGGCACGCGCTAAAAAAAATACCGGCATGCCAAAGTGTGTCACCCTGAAGAATCAATGCTTGCGCTTTTTCGTAGTCTGGTTTTTCGATGAAGCTAGTCACCTTGGCACTGCCGTCACCGTTGTGTTCACCCTGCTGGATATAACCGTAAGCGGTAGCGGGGAAACTCGGCACCACACCGAAAGTCACTATGTGACCGCGCAGGGCGGCCGCAACGCCCTGGCGAACCATGACACCAAAAGTCTCTACATCTGGAATATGGTGGTCAGAAGGACAAAACAGAAGCAACGCATCAGGTTCTGCGAGGATCGCCGCCAATGCCATCGCTGGGGCGGTATTGCGACCTGTTGGCTCAAGCACGATGCGGCCGGAAACTTGGGCCGCCTGCATCGCCTCGCTGACAAGGAAGCGATGCTCCTCAGAAGCAAGACAAATCACATGGGTTGAAGCGGAGTTACTTTCATTGATGTGCGCTACCCGCTCCAGTGTCAGTTGTAACAGGCTCTTGTTGCCGATTAACGGTACGAACTGCTTGGGAAAGCTCTTGCGTGACAGAGGCCAGAGTCGAGTGCCAGCCCCCCACGGATGATAGACGTGATGGTTGAACTGGTCGAATCCGTGGGCAAGGGATGTCCGCAAGACTTGGTGGTACTTAGGTCGCGCTGATGGATGTGTAGGACGATTTAGATCGGCTCCATTGACTGGAGCATCACTTCAGCTGCGTGATTGCACGCCCGCGTCCCTAAGCCAGGCTTGCACCCAGGCCCTGTCATTGCGACCCAATGGCCCCATGACTAACCCAGGCCGCTCAACGACTCTCGCCGCATTGAGCCGCGCGTAGCTGTCCAAGATGTCTTGGCGCTTATGCGTAAGCACCCGCGACTGTGGGTCAAGCCCCGTGATGAGCGTGAGCCCCGTTGGCGCTATGGGTAAGGTCACGATACGCAATTTCGGCAGCAGCGCGTGCAGGCAGGGCACAAGCTTGTAGCCGTCGCCGCTGTAAAAGCCCGTTTGTCGCTCTTGCGTTGCGGTCAGCTCTGAAAGCGGCAAGGTGTCGTGCATCACCACCAAAGCGCCGGGCGCTGCCCAAGCTTGCAGGCCGATAAAGTCATCGAGCACGCCCTCAAACCGATGGTCGCCGTCGACAAAGGCTAGATTGAAGCCGTTGTCTCGCAAGCCCGAGTCATGCGGCGGGGAGGCCAAGAACTCGCCGCTGGTTTGGCGATACAGGCGCGCGGTGGAGGCGCAGCCTGCCAGCGGATCACCTACAGGAGAAGGGTCTACACCTATGACTCGTGTGGTTAGCTGAGCCAAGGCCAGCGACCCCCCCTTTTCAACCCCGATTTCCAGGTAGCAGGCAGGCTGCAAGGTTTGATGAAACCACGCCAGCCAGTATCGATAGTCGGGGCCGGGCCAGCGCAGCCGAGCCAGCGCTAGGCTGACACGGGGCAAGTTCGGCTCTTGCGCCAGCGCCTCGCGCAGCACGGCCTCGCTCGCGGCAGTCTGCCCACCTGCCAGTATCCGACGGGCATTGAGCAGCGCCGGGCGCTCCAGTGGATGAGCGGTCATCGGCCTTGCTCCGCCTGTGATGGCATCAGTACACGTCGTAGCGCATCGCCAAATAAGTCCGGGTCGTAGCGCTTGGCGCATTGGACAAAGGCCGCTTGCTGCTGGCGCTGCCACAAGGTGTCGTCTGTCAGCAGTCGTACAACGGCAGCGGCAAACGCCGGTGCATCGCGCGCGCCCTGCACGTCCAAACCATCACACCACTGAAGTTGACGCACCAACAGCGCTGATGCAACCGTAGGAGTACCGTTGGCAGCGGCCTCTATCACCTTGGCGGGCACGCCGCCTGCAAAACGCACGGGCGCGATGAACACGCGGGCTGCGTCGTAGTGCGGCAGCAGGTCTTGCTGAGCCCCCAGCACCTTGATGTCTGACCCGGCCAGCGCGGCTACCGCCTGCGACGAGCAAACACCCACCGCCGACAGTACCGGAGCCACTGCAAGGCGCTGGCGTAGCAAGGGCATCACCTCACGAATGAACCACAGCAAGCCGTCTTCGTTGGGCGTGCCCCCATGCAACGCACCGACAAACAAGAGGCCAGACCTGGCTTGAACGCCCGGTGCGTTTGGGCGTATGCCAATACCGTGGCTAAGAATACTGGTGCGGTGGCCCGCCGCTTCAAAATGCTGCGCGTCGCGCTGCGACACCACCAGCACGTCTTGCGCGCCGTTAGCCAATGCAATTTCTTGGGCAACAAGAGCGCGCGCGGCTTCGCGTGACTTGGGGCGTTTTTGTACCCCTGCCATAGCGATTTCGCGTAAGGCAAACAGGGCTTCAACGTCATAAACCAAACGCATGCCCTTAAACAAATCAGGACGACGTAGGCGCAACGTCTGTAGCGCCTGCAGGTTCGGTTGCCTGCTGACCAGCAGCACGTCATACACGCCGCGGCGGCGCTCTAAAAAGGTCTCTAAACCACTTAGGCCGTGTCCGAGCGCGACTTCCACGCTGCTGGGCAACGACTCATACACCGCAGGCCAATCATCGTACTGGTTCCAAAGCGGGAACAGCGTCACCGGCCAACCGGCTAGCGCTTGTAGCATCAGTCGCGCGCGCGGCAAGCCGCCACCCTTGAACGTGTGTGGCACTTCGTTGTCGATCACCAGCACCCGCGGCAAACGCACCACGTCTTCAGGTGAGCGCCAGCGGTCGCCGTCAAGCGACAGCGCCTGCGGCATCGGTTGACGCTCAAGCCAGTCACGGTGGCGATCACAAAACACCACCCGGTTGCGCGCCATCAGTTCATTGGCGCTGTCATCCGTGACGCTGCCCCATTCAAGATGCTCCAGCAACACAGACGGCTCGTATGAGACGCGAAAGCCAGCCTGCCACACGCGCACGCAATAGTCGGTGTCTTCGTAATAGGCAGGGGCATAGGCTTCGTCAAAGCCGCCCAGCAGCTTCCAGAGTGATGTTGGCGTTACCAAAAATACGCCAGACACATAGTCGGTTGGCCGTGCCGCACGTGCCGCGTGGCCGAAGGCATCTTCTAGCCGACCTATACCGCCAGCAGAACCATCTGAAAAAATCACATTGCCAGCTTCTTGCAAGCCGCCGTCAGTCAGCACCACGCGCCCACCCAATACGCCGATGTCGGGTTCAGCATCCAGGGCGGCTACAGCGGCTTTCAGGGCACCGGGCTGCAAAATCGCGTCGCTATTGAGGAAGGCGATGTATCGCCCTGTCGCCAAGGCAGCGCCTTGCTGTGCTGCCCGTAAAAACCCAACATTGGTTTCGTTACGAACGACCTGCGCGCCGCGCAGGCAGGCCAGCAACTCGGGGGTGCGGTCGCTCGATGCGTTGTCGACCACAATGGTTTCAAACGTCACGTCACGCTGATCGGCCAGCGCTTGCAGGGTGCGGCGCGACAGCCCTGCCTGGTTAAACAGCACCACCACCACGGTGAGGTCAGGCTGAGCATCTAGAGCAGCGGCGGGCGTCTTCAAGGCAGACAACTCAATGCTGCGCGGCACGGTCAGCCAATTATCCAAGCCCACCTGCGCATGCGCTTTGATACGAGACTTGGTGTCCAGCGCGGCGACTATAGGTGCACTGGCCCCTTTCAGTTGGGTACATATCGATTCGATTTGCGACGCCACCCGGTGCCCGTCGAGCAGAGGCGAAGAGGTCATGCTGGCGCGCAAAGTTAAACGGTACGTCCCGAGTGCTGGCCTGTCACTGGCAAGCGCAATCGCCATGTCGCAATAGCCTTCAGAAGTATGCGCCACCCACTGCGGCTGCCCTACGCTGGTGAGTATGGAAGCACCTTGCCGCGCCCCAGCCCAACCGCCGGCCATAGTTACCACGGGCACGCCCATCCACAAGGGGTCAAGCAAACTAAGCCCGCCATTGGCGGGAAAGCTGTCAAGCACCAAGTCAATGCGCGTAAACCATTCAAGGTAGACGCTCTGAGTCAAAAACGGGTCGAAAAACACCCGTTCTGCGCCTACGCCGCGCACCTGCATGCATGCCAGCACGTGCCGCCGCAATGGCCAGTCAACTGCGACCGAGCCAATAAAACGAATAACAGACTGCGGCGTGCTTGCCACCACCTTCGCAAACGCGTCAAGGCAGTTGTCACCCAGCCGAAGGCTGCGTGCCGTGACGCCAAAGGTCACCGAACCACGCGCCAAACACGGCAGCGTGGCCACGCTAGGTGCGGTGGGCGGTGGGTCCCAGCACCATTGCCCACCCGCCAAATACCGCACTGCTTCTTCATACTGCCCCTGCTGCGCAACGGGCACTGAGGCCTCATCGGCCAGCAGCACATCAAACAAGCCGCCGGCACTGCCCCAGCAGCCCAGCCAAGCGACTTGCACCGGGGCCACCCTGCGGGCATAGGCCTGTAGCAGACCAAACTGCCCTTCAAACGGGTGCAGTCCACCCGTGTCGATCAGCACATCGATTTGATTGGCGGCACAGGACTCGGCCAAGGTTTCTGGCACCAGCGGTAACTGGCATACGTGCGCAGGCAGGTCGGGCCACGACTGGTTGGTGTAAAAAAAAATGTGTGCGCTCTCGCTCTTGTGGGCGGCCAGCACGCGGCGCAGCAAGCTGTGGTGCAACTGGCTGGCGACGTAGGCAATGCGCGGCCGACAGTCTGCACTGCGCGGGCGATTCGCGGCTGGCAAAACAGGTAGCTGCGCGAGACCTGAGCGTACTTTCAGGCTGCGATAGCCCTCGCGAGCTTTAAGCGCTAACGCAGCCCAATCAGTTGGCGCGCAAAGGGATGCCGCATAAAGTGTGGCACTAGCCAGCCACGAGTCTTCGTCCAAATTTTTCTTGGCCGCATTGCACAGCGCAACCAAGCTGGCCTGGCCTGCCGTGTGTACGGCGCGTTCAATCACCTGCGGCCAAGCGCTGCGCAGGGCCTCTACGGGCACCACGGCCAGCAGCTCGCGTGCTACCGGGTTACCCAGGCCAACCAAGCGCAAGGTGGTGTGCAGCGGTGCTGGCGCATAGCGGTCTTGCCTTAGCAATTGGGCGCATAAGTCTAAAGCACCGTCCATGCCGGCCTCGGTCAAAAGCCGCGCCTTTAGGTGCAATGCGGGCAGCCAGCTTGGGCGCGCTTGTAGCAAAGCATCGAGTCCGCTTAAAGCTTGCGCAAAATGACCACTGCGGCCATCAAGCTCGGCCAGCTCAAGCCGAGCGGCTATATGGTCAGGGTGGCTGTCGATCACTCTGAGCAAAGCCAGTCGTGCCTCACCGGTCCGCCCCATCGCGGCCAACACCGTGCTGAGCTGCCGTAAATTATCTGGGTTGTCGGGTGCCAAATGCAGCGCTTGCAAGGTGGCTGATTTCGCGCTGTCAAATTTTCTTTGCTGCAAGCGCACTTGCGACAGCGCGCGCCAGCCTTCCGCAAAGTCGGGCGCATGGGCCACAGCCCGCTCGGCCCAGCCTTGCGCTTCATGCAGGTGTCCAGCTCGTGCCAGCACAAATGCGCCCTGCACCTGCGCATGTTTGTCCAAAGGCAAGCGAGCCAACAGGTAGCGCGAGGTTTGCTCGGCCAACCTCAAGTGGCCCTGCTCCAAAGCCAACGATGCTTGCAAGCGCATGGCCTCTATGTTGCCTGGATCAAGCGCAAAAACATGCTGTAGGCTGCGCAAAGCAATGTGAGCCCGTCCACGGCGTGCCTGAACCACTGCCAGCAAACGGCGCAAATCCGCGTGACCTGGCTGCGCCCTGACCAAGGTGAGCAGCAGGCGGCGCGCTTCATCGTTCCTGCCCAGGTCTAGCAGCAACTGCGCCATAAGGCCTTGAGCGGCTCGGTCGTCAGGTTTTTGGCACAGCGCTAAGTCCAGCAACCTGTGCGCACCTTCAAACTGTTGCCACTCGCGCTGAATACGCGCACGGCGTACCAGCGCGTCTATCAAGCTGTTATCGAGCTGCTGACATGTTAGAAAAGACTGGTCTGCGGCCTTCAGGTCACCACGATCCTGCTGCAGCATTCCCATCAAATACCAAGCGGTGGCTTGCTCAGGGCGGATCCGCACCCATTCCGATGCCAACTTAAAGGCCCCGTACAAATCGCCCATTGCCTGGCGTCGCGTGGCCCCCTCTTGCAGCAGGTGCGGGTCTTGAGGCCATTTATCCAACGCCTCCGCAAGCAGCTTATCAGCTTTGTCAACGCGGCCCAAGCTGAGCAAGCACTGCACCAAGTGAAGGTGCAGGCGCGGCTGCTCGGTTGCCGCTGGCTTAAAGGCGTCAATCGCTTCAAGGTAAGTTTGCACCGCTTGCGCCAACCGCTCTGTTTTTTGTAGCAACCAGCCTACCTGCATCAGTCGCTGCGGCAGACGCGAAAGCCTCAGCGCATGCTGTGCCCAGCCCATCGCTTCGTCGATACGGCCTAGGTCATGCAGCAGCCAGGCCAATGTGTACGCAGCCTCGTGCAATGTGGAATCGAGGTCGCAGGCGCGCTCCAGTGCGTTGGCTGCACCCTGGGTATCACCGCGTCGCTTGAGCAAATGGCCTAGCGCTTCGCTGACCGTTGCTGACTGCGGATAGGCCGCATCGGCAGCCTGCGCCAGCGCGATAGCCTCGTCTAGCTGCCCTGCAGCAAAACACTGCCACGCTGCCTCAACAAATTGCGCAGCACTCACCGGGGTGTTCATCAGGGGCGTTTTATCAGGCTTGGCGAGCCGCGTGCTCCGCTAGCAAGCTCAGCAACTTATCAACTATCAAAGGTGTCGCCGCCGCATGGCCCAAGGCTTGGATGCGAGCCGCCGCGCTAAACGAAGCACGCTGCGCCAGCAAACGCCGCAGCGCTGATGCCCACACTTCTACCGGCGCGTGCGGATCTACGGTCAGGCCGCCCGCACCTACGTTTTGTGGCAACGCACCGCGCGTGCTTGCCAACACAGGAATGCCATTGAGTTGCGCCTCCACCACTGTGCGGCCAAACGACTCTTCCCATACCGACGGCATTAGCAGCAAACTGGTTTGCGCAAACACCGGCCGCATATCGTCCACCGGGGCTAGCCATTGCACATTGCCCAAAGCCTGCGCACGGTGCTTGCACAGCTGACGCCAGTTGGCCTCAAGGTTCCAGCTTTCAACTACCAAAAATGAAACGTCGGGGCGATGCGCCGCCAGCGCCAACATGATTTCTACACCTTTGACGGGTGTAGGGTTCACAAACAACACCTTGGCCCCTGTACGCTCGGCCATGTACCCATCAGCGCGAACCACGGGCGGTATCACTTCACACTGTAGGCCGTAAAGCGCAGCCCAACGCTGTGCAGTGAATTCTGAATTGGCGAGGTATAGCAACGACGGGTGTGGCACCAAGTTGCCAAGCAGTCGATTGGTTTCTACGTTGTGCAGGTAAACCGCTGTTGGGCGGCCAGTGTTTACACTCGCCAAAACCATAGGGGCTAGCGCTGTGCCGCTTTGCACCACGATGGCGGATGCATCCCATGCGCTGGCAACCAGCGCCAAAGCTTCTTGCGGTCGGGCGGTTCGCATACACAAGTAGCCCAACTGGCTGTCGCTGCGCGTAATCCCATTCGGGGTTGCGGCCTCGGCATCCAGGCCGCACAGCACCGCTGCCTCGGCCCCCACCATGCCAATGGCCAAACACAAATCATGCGTGGTGGTTTGCAAGCCACCCTTGGTGTCGGGCAGGTGCGGGTAGTCAGAAACAAAAAGAACGCGCATACGAAAAAATTAATCCACCCCGATGCGCCAGAACGCCCAAAACTGTTGAGCGCATCAGCAGCGCATTATGATTGATAGGGTGGCTGCGCGGTACCCAACGTAGTGGCCAAACTTGGGGGTTGCGTGTTAGATCCGCTGTTAGCGCTAAAAGTATTTGGCATATCACCTGGTGGGGATTTAATGCGATCAGGGTCATCGAGTACGTCAATAAAAATTGGCGACTTAGGCAGAATAATCGGCGCAGATGGAGCTAAACGGGTAGGCAGTCCATTACCTTGTCGGTTCGAATTTATGGTGTAGCCAGGTCGCTTTACAGTTTCGCTTGAGTTCGTGATATTGTTTTTTACCGTCATCTGCTCCCCAAACTGTAACGTTGATTTGGTGCTGTCCGATGTAGCTTCAATTGAAACAACGGCCCCCCGAATACCAATCGTCGCGGTTGCGGTTATCACCACCGTATCGCGCTTTTTGCTAAGAAACCCGCCCACTACCCGCAAAAACCCTTTTGCAAGGTCTACCGCCAATTGCCCGTCTTGTTTTTTCGCGTCAAACTGGTAATTGGCAATCGTCAATTCAGAGTTAGGCCCGAGGGTCATCGCCGACTGGTCGGAGAACAGCACATGTAGCGATTCGTTAGCGCCTGTGCTTAACTTTTGGCCGTTTGTTCCACTCACGTAAATTGGCCGGCTCACACTGGGCGGCACGCGCCCTTGACTGATGGACGTTACTACGCCAATTTGCTGGCCTTCCTGTCTGGATGCCGGCGTTGGCAGGAGCTGGGTTTGGCCCACAGCAGCTGGCAGCGCAGCACCGGCCAACGCCGCTGCCAACCACCAGTCTTTAGAAATAGGTGCACCCATTATTTACTCCTCAAAAACTGTAAGCCACGGTAACCGACAGTGACGTATTTTTGTACTGAAAATTAGGCAAGTTGGGCTGATTGCGCCAATGCTCGAGGTTAACAGTCATTGCCCAAGCCGGGATAATCGGTACGTTTTGACTAAAGCCAACGCGCCATTCATTGTCTCGCCTCGAGGTAGTTGCACTGACAGCCGGGTCTGCCGCCCGGTAATTTCTCTGTAGCGCCCCCACCCAGACCGCACTGGTCCAATAGCTGCCATTTTTGCTAGGGCTGGCGTAAGAGATCGAATACGTACCTCGCAGCTCTTGCGAGGTGTAGTCATAAAACGCCCTTGCGGTGCTGCTGCGCCTAAAAGCGTATTCACCCACCACACGCTGGCCAGGGGCCACCTCGCGCCTTGCCCGAATCCGCAGGCCACCCAGCGAGCCGCTGATCAGGTTGGCCGTGCTCACGTCAATACGGTTGGCAAAGTCGCGGCGCTGCGTGTCTAGTGTGAACTCGTAAAAAGTTTTCTCGTCAGGCTGCCAATTCACGTCTACGCCTAAGCCCTTGCTAGAAAAATAGGCGCTGCCTTGGGCCACTACGGTTGACACCAACAGGTGCGGGCGTACGGTCAGGCCGTCAACTGCGCCTGGCAGCGGCTTAAAGCGCAGGCCAGTGTTTAGATCGAGCAATTGCAAGTCATAGGGTTTGGTGGGGTTAGCAACCAGTTGACTGCCAGCGGCAGACCGATAATTCACCAAGTAAGCGTTAAAACCACTGACGATAGACGCTGAGTTTTGCGCGCCCAAATCAAACACGTGCTGCAAGTTCAGCCCCGCGCTGACATCGGTGTCTGCTTGCGGGTTCAGACCCGCAGGTTGAGCCACCAGCACACCACCCGCAAGCACCTGGGTGTTGTTTGTACGGTAAGTCGGGTTGGTTTGCTTCCGAAAGCCCAGGATGATCGCGCCACTGAGTTGGTTGGTTTGGTTACGTTTGGCCGCCAGCACCGCCAGGTTTTGCGCTGCCTCGCGCTGATCGTTTGGCAATTTATCGTCGGCAAGCGCTTCACGCGCCGTGGTCTCGGCTGCCTGGTAAGAGCCCAGGCGGAAATACATTTGGGCAATCTGTACCCTGATTGCGGGGTTAGCATTGGGCTCAAGCAAAAGACGCTCCAGCGCTGCAATGGCTCCTTCGTAATTTCCCCCTTCAATCAGCAAGCGAGAGTAGGCAGACCAGCCAGATAAATCCTGCGGCTGCTGCTGCACTTGGCGAAAAGCTTCTTCTGTCTGGCGTTCAAGTGGCGTTGCGGCACCCGATTGCGCCGCGACGTTGGCAACGAACGACAACCCAAACATAAGACCAGCAGCGTGGAGGCACTTAGGGCGATTTGCAGATGTGTGCATAGGGCCAACCTGGAAAAATTGATGTACTCGAATGTAACATGCACCCCCGCCCCTGCCAACGCCTGCATGGACGAAAACTTGGCCCGACTAAACTCGTGCGATGGCTTCCTCATCACCCTCCGACGCACCCAAAGGCTCTCCGCGTTCACTGTCTGGCCTGCTGCCGTTTCTGCGCCCATACCAGGGCCACATCGCCTTGGCTGGGTTTTTTCTAGTCATGGCCGCCCTTGCAACCCTTGT
>JAYVNK010000383.1:0-3654 GCA_043758475.1 Comamonadaceae bacterium
CTGGTCGCTCATGGCCAGCATGCTCGGCGGCGGGGGCTTGCCAAAATACAGCTCGCCATACGGGTCGTCTTCCACCACCAGCACTTTGTATTGCGCAGCAAGCTCCAGCACGCGTTTGCGGCGCGCCAGGCTCAGCATGGCGCCGCTGGGGTTGCCGAAGGTAGGCACCAGATAAACGAGTTTGGGCTTGTGTAGGGCGATGAGCTTTTCCAGCGCGTCCACCTTCACGCCATCGGCGTCGATGGGTGCGCCAATCACGTTGGCCCCGTATAGGCGAAAGCACTGAATGGTGGCCAGAAAGGTGGGGCCTTCCACGATGACCTTGTCGCCGGGGTCGATCATGGTTTTGCCGATCAGGTCCAGCCCCTGCTGGCTGCCGGTGGTGGTGATGATTTCTTCAGGCCTGGCGACGATGCCTTTTTTGGCCATGTGGCTGCTTAGGGCTTCGCGCAGCGGGTTCCAGCCTTCGGTGGCACCGTATTGCAGCACCGGGCCGGGGTTGTCGCGCAGCGCCTGCTCGCTCGCCATGCGGATGCCTTCCACATCAAACAGCGCAGGGTCCGGAAAGCCGCCCGCAAAGCTGATGATGCCGGGCTTGCCCAGCAGCTTGAAGAGTTCGCGGATGGCGGAGGTTTCGACGTTTTGAAGGCGGGCAGCGAATTGCATGGGGCTTGTCTATGGGGCGTTGAGATGCCTTGATGTTAGCGCTGATGCAACACAGCGCGCGCCCCGTTCACGGGTTCATTCACCGCGTAAAGCGCCCATCCTTGGTCACCATGGCCAGCTCGACAAACTTGCTGCCGTGGTGCTGGTTGGACGCAAAGCTGACGCTGAAGCCGCCCAGGTCATAAGTGCCCAGGCCCGATAGCGCCTCCAGCACCGATTGCCCGTTCACCGGTTTCTTGGCCCTGCGAATTCCCTCGGCAAGGATTTTTGCGGCAAAGCAGGCTTCAAGCTGCGTGGTGTTCATGAGGCCCTTGCTGCCAGCGGCCTCCAGCGCCTTCGCGCATTCCCGCACGGCGGGCACGGCGGAGCCGGGGCTGGGCACGACCTGCGCGATGGACACACCCGCACTCACAGGCCCGGCGACCGCCACAAACTGGTCGGCGCCCACAAACGACAGGCTGGACGTGGGCACCATGCGGCCCATGCCCACCAACTCCTTTTGCACCTGCGCCGCAGCGCCGGACAGCACCGTGTTGAGCACCATCTCGGGCTGCTGGGCCAGAAGCGCCTGCACTTCGGCCTTGCCCACGGATACATTGCGCTTGATGGCCAGTGACTGCGGCACAAGGTTGATCTTCTTCAAATATTGCGTCACCACTTCCAGGTTTTGCTTGCCCACCTCATCGTCATAGTGCACAACACTCACGCGCTTGAAACCCAGGCTGGTCCAGAAGCTCAGGATTTTCTCCATTTCTTCGCCATATGAGGCACGGATGGTAAACAGCACCGGGCTGTTGACGCGAACCGCATTGGCACCCGAGAACGGCGCAAAAAAAGCCACTTTTTTTGTTTCAGCCTGCGGCAATGCGTCCAGGCTCAACGTGGCGGATGCAAAGCCAAACAGCGCCAGCAGATCTTTGTTTTCAAGCAGGGTCTTGGCATTGGCACCGGCGGCCTTGCGGTCGTTTTTGTCGTCCATCGACACCAGCTCAATCTGGCGACCCTGCACGCCACCAGAGGCATTGAGCATGGCAAAGTACGCCATGGCACCGTCGCGGATATCGGTGCCAAACTTGGCATTGCCGCCGCTCAGCGGAGCTGACTGCCCAACAACCCATTTGTCCTGCGCCGATGCGACGCCCGATGCAGCAAGCAACAAAGTCGCGGCTGCCAATAAGTGCTTTTTCACGCTCATACAGATGCCCTTCAATTACGGTGCCAGCAGGAGACGGGAGGCCCAATTATCCGTCGGAAGTCAATCTGCATACACCCCGGCCTTTTTAATCACAGGCCCCCATTTTGCAATCTCGGATTCCAGGTAATTTTTGAGCCCGGCTGGCGTCATTTTGTCGGCCGACACAATGTCAGAGCTCAAGTCGCCCAGGCGCTGCTTGACCATCGGGTCTTGCATGGCCACGCGCAAAGCCGCGCCGATTTTCTCCAGCACCAGAGCGGGCGTGCCCTTGGGCGCATACATGCCGTGCCAGACCTTGACCTCAAAGCCCTTGAGGCCCTGCTCGTCCAGCGTGGGCACATTCGGCAAGGCCGACAGGCGGTTCAGGGTGGTGACGCCAAACACCTTGACGCGGCCGTCCTTGATCAGCGGCACCGTTTGCGTGGTCTGGTCGCACAGCAGATCTACCTGGCCGCCCAGCAGCGCGTTCATGGCCGGGCCAGTGCCAGAGAACGGCACGGTGGTGAGCTCCACACCCACCTGCGTCATGAACAGCAATCCACACAGGTGCGACACCGCGCCCAGCCCCGCATTGGCCAGCGACACCTTGTCTTTGTTGACCTTGAGGTAGGCCTCCAGCTCCTTGAAGTTGCTGGCGGGAAAGTCCTTGCGCGCCAGCAGTGTCATGGGCACGTCAACCACCTGGCCGATGTACTCGAAGTCTTTGAGCGGGTCAAACTGGAGTTTTTTGTACAGCGCGGGGGCTGTGGACATGCCCATGTGGTGCAGAAAAATGGTGTAGCCATTGGGCGTGGCCCGGGCGACCTTGGTGGCGGCGATGGTGCCACCGGCGCCTACCGCGTTTTCCACCAGCACCGTCTGCCCCAGGGTTTTGCTCATGGGAACGGCAATCATGCGGGCCACCACATCGGTAGGCCCGCCCGCCGCAAAGGGCACCACCAGGCTGATGGCACGGTCCGGAAAAGCTGCCTGCCCGAATGCGGGTGTGGATAGCGCCCCGGCCACTGCCAGTGCAAAAGCGGTGGTAACTGCAAACAACGGAGCTTTGAATTTCAAATTCATGGTTTGTCCTGAAAAGGGAAACCGCATATTGCCACGCCGGGCTTGGCGCGCAATTGGCAAAATCCCTTGGCCTGAAATGCTGGGACAGAGCTGCAGGTCAGAAAGACCTCGGCAGCCCCAGCAGGTGCTCGGCCACGTAGGAATAAATGAGGTTGGTCGATATCGGCGCCACCTGGTACAGGCGGGTCTCGCGGAATTTGCGCTCAATGTCATATTCGCAGGCAAAACCAAATCCGCCGTGCGTCTGCAGGCACACGTTGGCGGCTTCCCAGGAGGCCTTGGCGGCCAGGTACTTGGCCATGTTCGCCTCGGCCCCACAGGGCAGGCCGGCGTCAAACAGGGCGCAGGCCTTGAAACGCATCAAGTTGGCGGCTTCGGTCTCAATGAAGCTGTCGGCAATGGGGAACTGGATGCCCTGGTTTTGGCCTATGGGACGGTTGAACACCACGCGCTCGCTGGCGTAGCGGCGGGCTTTGTCAACGAACCAGTAGGCGTCGCCAATGCATTCGGCGGCAATCAGGGTGCGCTCGGCGTTCAGGCCGTCCAGGATGTATTTGAAGCCCTGGCCCTCTTCGCCAATCAGGTTCTCCTGCGGGATTTCAAGGTTGTCAAAAAATACTTCGTTGGTTTCGTGATTCACCATATTGGCAATCGGCTGCACGGTCATGCCACGGCCCAGTGCTTCCTTGAGATTGACAATGAAAACAGACATTCCCTCAGATTTCCTTTTC
>JAYVNK010000384.1:0-3649 GCA_043758475.1 Comamonadaceae bacterium
GTGGAGCACACGCATCTGCGCGTCCCTGGGATGGGCTGGCGCGCCGCAACCAAATTACAGTTAGAGAAGAAAGCGCCGTTTGCACAAACCGAATGGACATCCATTCCCGATGAGGCCAGCTGGCGATGGGTCGCGCTTGCCCGCGCCGAACGCCTGGAAGACGACGCGCTGATCACCCGCGGCCAGCGGCTGCGTTTTGGTCGCACACAAGCCGGGGACCGCATTGATCGCAGCATTTATTTGCAGTACGACCGGGCCCAGGTGCAAGGCGCCGGCCTGGGCGTGAACTCGGCCGCGCAGGCCGGCGATGGTTCCGCACTCAGCGCGAACTACGTCTGGATCGGCCGCTACTTTGACAGCCTGCCGTTTCCTTCCCAAGGCTACGGCCTGGGTTTTGAGCTGGGCGGGGGCACCACGCTGGGTGAAGACCGCCAGCCCTACACGCGCACGGTCGGTCGCTGGCTGGGCATCAAGTCCTTGGAGCGCGGCCGCATTGCGATGCGCGCGGAAGGCGGCGCCGTGCTGGCCAAAGACTCGGCGGCCATTCCGGGCACGCAGCTTTTTCGGTCCGGCGGCGACAGCACGGTGCGCGGCTACGGTTATCGCGACATTGGCATCCCGCTCAGCAACGGCGTCACCGGCCCGGGCCGCTACCTGGCAGTGGGCAGTGTTGAATGGCAACGGCCGATTTTGCGCGGCGGCCTGCCCAGCGAGTGGGAACACACGCTGTTTGTCGACGCCGGCGCGGTGGCTGACAAGCCGCAAGACTTGCGCCCTTCGGTCGGCGTGGGCACCGGCGTTCGCTGGCGCAGCCCGATTGGCCCCTTGCAGGCCGATGTGGCTTACGGCGTGAAGACCCAGCAGCTGCGGCTTCACCTCAGTGTGGGTTTTGTTTTCTGATGCAGACCGATCAAACGCAGCAAGCCGACGGCCCCGAGCCGCAGGCGCACGCCGCAAAGACGGGTAGCCGTTGGCTGAGAGCTTTTGCAATGGGCGCAGTCGCCATTGCAATGGTTTTGATGGCGTGCGTCGCTGGTCTTTGGTGGTGGGCAGGCACCGACGGATCTTTGGCACGCGCTTTAACCTGGGCTGGTCAATCGCAGCCCCTGAGCTTCGAGCGTGCCAGCGGATCGCTTCGTGCGGGCGGGCGCGTCGAGCAACTGACCTGGCAGCGAGATGACGTGACCGTGCAGATAAACGGCCTGGCCCTTGTCTGGCAGCCGTGGTCACTGCTGCAACGCAAGCTTGAGCTCACGCAGCTGTCCGCCGACAAGGTGACCGTGAACGACGAGCGACCGCCACCTTCAGGCCCGCCTGCGCCGCCGACGGCCTTGGGCCTGCCGCTGGCGGTAGTTGTCGACAACTTCGCCGTGGGGCATCTGAGCTTGACACGACCCTTCGCTTTTTCAGCGACTGCGATCACAGGCCGCTATGAATTTGATCGTCTGCAACATCGGCTGGATTTGGCAAACGCGCAGCTTGCTACTGGTCGCTACAGCGACAGCGCCGCGCTGTCGTCCAGCAGCCCGTTGACACTGGATGCCCGACTGTCGGGTGCGCTGCAAACCTTTGTTCCGGGCAGCAAAACGCCGCTGGCACTCAGCTTTCAGACCACGGTGCGCGGCCCCATCACTGAGCTGCTGGCACACGCCGAACTGCAGATGACACCTCAAGCAGTAGCAGGAAAAAACAAGTCGGTGGTTCAAGCTCCACGCCAGCCCCAAGCGACTGCCACTGCCCGTATTCTGCCGTGGGCAGCGCAACCGCTGGCCACGGCCGATGCGACTTTTCGCGACCTGGATGTAGCTTCCCTCTGGCCTGAATTTCCGCAGACGCAGTTAACTGGCAGTGCCCGCGTGCGGCCGCTGTCATCCAGCCCAAGCAGCAAGTCACTGATTGAACAGGCTTGGCAACTACAAACAAAGCTCACCAACCAGCTGCCCGGCCCGTGGGACCGGCAGCGCCTGCCGCTTGACAAGCTTGAGGCCAATGGTGAATGGCGAAGCGGTACAGGGCTGGTTCGTGCGCTGAAGGCTACGCTGGGCAGTGGCGAAGTCGTGGCCAGCGGCGAATGGGCTGACGCGGCCACTGGCGCCACGCCAGGCGCAGCGCAAGCGTGGAAAATGCAGGCCACATTCAAGAACATCAACCCGGCACTGCTGCATAGCCGAATGGCAGCGCTACCGCTCGACGGCGAAGCGAATGCGCAAAGCCAGGGCCCGGCTATCGCCTTTGAGGCGAACGTCAAAACAAGGTCAACCCCGGACGACAAGGTACCCAAGGCGCGCACCGGCCAAAGCAATCTGTTGGCCGAACTGCGCCTGCGCGATGCGAGCGCCACCGGCAGCTGGAATGCCCAACAGGCGGGCGGCACGCTGGCGTTGACGGCGCTGCGCGTACGCACCGACGAAGCCGAATTGAGCGGGCAATTCGAACTGCAGCCGAAGGCGCAGGGCGGCAAAGGCAATCTGGCGCTGACCGCCCCCGGCCTCGACGCACAAGTCAAAGGCGATCTGCGACCCACCAGTGGCAGCGGCGACTTGTCGGTGCGCGGGCGCGATGCGGCACAAGCGCTGCGCTGGCTGCAAAAGCTGCCGGGCATACCTGCATCACTGCAGACCGCATCGGCCAGCGGCAACGCTGCACTGAAAGCCAGCTGGCAAGGCGGCTGGCGCGACCCAGCGCTGCAGGCGAAGCTCGATGTTCCTTCGCTCGACTGGCAGGCAGACACGCAGACAGCGACGGCATCTGACGCGAGGACGCCTGCACCAGCCGACGCCACACAAATTTTGAAAATCCGCGCCCTGCAAGCCACCCTCGACGGGCGACTCAGCCAGGCACAGCTGAGTACGGCGGGCCGCATCGAAGCGGGCACACGCCGATACGCGCTGCAACTCGCTGCCGAAGGGGGCCGCAGCGAATCAAGCTGGCAGGGCCTCATCAGTCAACTGAGTGTGGCCGCCCTAGACCCGGCCCTGGGCGCGGGCGCCTGGCGGCTGGCTACGCGCGGGAAGGTGCCGCTGAAGTGGACGCCGCCCCCAACGGGCAGCCCTGCAAATGGCGGCGTGTTTGAAAGCGGCACTGGCGAGGCAGTGCTGAGCGCGCCAGCCGGCAAACTGCAAGCCGCTACGCCATCGCAAGCGGTGCTCGTCTGGCAACCGGTGCGTTGGCAGGCCGGGGAGCTCACCACTGCCGGCAAACTGACGGGTTTGCCAATGGCCTGGATCGAGCTATTGACTGGCCCGCAGCTGGCCGGTGCCGGTCTGGCGAACAACCTGCTGCTCGACGGCGAATGGGATGCCCGTCTCGGCAACGCCTTGTCACTCAAGGCCAGCCTGGCGCGCAGTGGCGGTGACCTGTCCGTACAGGCAGAAACGGCGCAGGGCACGTCGGTTCGCGTGGCCGCCGGCATCAAACAGGCGCGCGTGTCGCTGACCAGCAATGGCGATGACGTGAACGTCGCACTGGTCTGGGACAGCGAACGCGCGGGTACGGCAGACGGGCAACTTAAGACACGCCTCACGCGCGCGCCGGAAAGCACTGGCGTCGGCGGCTGGCTGTGGGCGGCCGACGCACCGCTGGAAGGCCGGCTGCGCGCGCAACTGCCCCGCATCGGTGTCTGGTCGGTGCTGGCGCCGCCGGGCTGGCG
>JAYVNK010000385.1:0-3645 GCA_043758475.1 Comamonadaceae bacterium
TCGGCTTTGGGCTGGCAGATTTCCAGCTTCAGGCTGCGCAGATGCCCCTATTGTGGGAGGCTCTTGCTACGCACAGCTTTTCCGACGTCGACAGCATTCGCAGTTTCATCGCTACGAATTTAATAGCTGCCAGCGCAGTATCTGATTGGGTTGAAGCTGATTTTGATACTTATTTTTCACTGCCGACCGTGTCCGGGATCGTGCAGGCGCTGGAGTCAACCCGCAGCCCCTGGGCGCGCAAAACCGCACAGACCCTGCGCAAGCGTTCGCCGCTCATGCTGCACGTCAGCCTTGAGCAGATACGCCGCGCGCGCCAAATGACACTGGCGGACGAACTGCGCATGGAACGCGACATGATGCACCACTGCTTTCACCGGCCGGGCAATTTGCCGAGTGAGACCGTCGAGGGCATTCGCGCACTGGTCATCGACAGGGATTTCAAGCCGCATTGGCAGCCGGCGCGCATTGAAGATGTGACCGACGACATGGTCAACCCGTTTTTTAAGAGCCCGTGGCCTGCGGACTCCCACCCGTTGCGCGACCTTTAGGCGGCGCATGAGGATGCCCCGGTCGCCGTTTCCGGGCTGCAGTACTAGTGTAGTGTTTGACTCTTGAGGGAACTTAAGTGAATTGCCTGTTTCCAATGCTCTACTACGGTTTGCATAGGAGCGAGCACTTGAGAGTTGCCCCAGCGATTTCTTTGACGGATGAACAGGCGCGCGAGTTGACCCGGCTGGCGCGCTCCAAGCGCACCAGCGTCAGGTTGGCGCAGCGCGCGCAGATTGTCCTGCTGTCGGCGCAGGGCCGGCAGAACAAGGACATTGCTGAGCAACTCGGCATCGGGCGCGTGCAGGTTGCGCGCTGGCGTGCACGCTACCTGGAGTCTGGGCTGGAAGGCATCGAGCGTGACCTGCCGCGCGGCGCGCCGAAGGTGTTGGTGGACGTGGCCAGGCTGGTGGAGCTGACCACGCAAACCACGCCCGAGGCTGCCACGCACTGGAGCACGCGCACGATGGGCGCGGCCCTGGGAGTCAGTGCCAGCACGGTCATGCGGCATTGGCAGGCCCACGGCCTGAAGCCTCATATCGTTCGCGGCTTCAAGGTCTCGCGCGATCCGCAATTCGTTGAGAAACTCGAAGACATCGTGGGCCTGTACATGTCCCCGCCCGAGCATGCGCTGGTGCTGTGCTGCGACGAGAAGAGCCAGGTGCAGGCGCTGGACCGCACACAGCCCGGACTGCCGCTGAAGAAAGGGCGCGCGGCGACCATGACGCACGACTACAAACGCCACGGCACCACGACGCTGTTCGCCGCGCTCAATGTTCTTGACGGCCAGGTCATCGGCCAGTGCCAGCAGCGCCACACCCACGTCGAGTGGCTGAAGTTCCTGCGCCAAATTGATCGCGAGACGCCCAAGGGCAAGACGCTGCACCTGATCGCCGACAACTACGCCACACACAAGCACCCCACTGTGCAGGCGTGGCTGGACCCAGCATCCGCGCTTTCACATGCACTTCACGCCCACCTCGGCCTCGTGGCTGAACATGGTCGAGCGGTTCTTGCGCGACATCTCCGAGAACCGCCTGCGCCGTGGCGTGTTCACCAGCGTCCCCGAACTCGTGACGACCATCGACGAATACATCGCTCACCACAACACCAACCCAAAGCCGTTCATCTGGACCAAGAGCGCCCGCGACATCCTGCAGAAGGTCATCCGGGCCAACAGCCGCTTAAGCTCCAAACAGAATGAAGCACTACACTAGCGATGTGGCTGGCACTCGTCACGCACCCGCTGCTGGACGCGATGACGGTTTACGGCACGCAGCTGGCGTTGCCGTTCACGAATCATCCGTATGGCGTCGGCAGCGTTTTCATCATTGATCTGCTGTAAACGCTGCCTTTGCTGATCGGCGTCGGCTGGGCGCTGGCCTCGCGCGGCAGCGGGCAGGGTCGCGGACGGGGGACCGCGTGTGGTTTCGCTCGTGGTTTGACGGCCAACTCGGTGGGGCTGGTCATCAGCACGGCGTATCTGGTCTAGGGCGTGGCGGTGCAGCAACATGTGAGCCAAATCGCCAGCGCTTCACTGGCATCGCAGGGCATCCGGGCTGAAAGCCTGCTGGTCACGCCGACCGCTTTTAACACCGTGTTGTGGCGGGTGGTGGCGGTGTCTGGTGATTCGTACCATGAAGGGTTTTACTCGCTGCTCGACAAAACGCCGCAGGTCGCGTTTGACGCTTACCCGCGCGGCAACGCACTGGCCACAGAGCTGAGCGGCATGGAGGGCGTGCAGCGGCTCAAGGGCTTCACCAAAGGCTTCTTCGCCCTTCGTGATGAAGCCGGCCGCGTGCTGATCAGCGACCTGCGCATGGGGCAGGAGCCTGACTACATCTTCACGTTTGCCGTGGCCGAAAAGCGCAGCGCGGCGGTGCCGCTGGCTGTACCCGAGCAGCTCGGGCGACGAGGCGACATCAAGTGCAGCCTTTCCTGGATGGGCCAGCGCATCGCGGGGACGGCACCGCCGCCGCCCGCAAAGTTCTGCGGAAATTCCGCGCCACTGTGGCACGCAGGCTGCGGGTGTGAAGCAAGCCAGAACACTCGATTCAGCAGGAAAAACATCTTTATTTATGAATAAAATCGGCCTGTAAGCCAAGAAAAACGTGCGCAGACAGCTATTATTTTAGTAGCAGTCCGAAGTCCACGACCCATTCCATTTCTAATTCAATACGAGAGTAGGCGCACCGCCGCTGACAGTGCTGTAGCACGGTAAGGCGGGGCAACGACCAATCGTGTTGAATTTGAAATGGAATCAATACTTCAACGCCGTACTCTTGCCCCAGAACACCCGGTACGCAAACACGGTGTAGCCCACAATCACCGGCAGCACCACCGCGGCGCCGGCAAAAATCACTTTCATGGCTTCGGGTGCGGTGGCGGCTTGCCAGATGTTGAGTTTGTCGATGACGAGCCACGGAAACAGGCTGTACGCCAGGCCGTAAAACGCCAGTAAAAACACACCCACTGTGGCGCCAAACGGCACCCACACGCCGTATTCATTGCCCTGCGCCAGCCGCACCGGAAGACGCTGCAGGCTGCGATAAATCACGGCAAACAACACCGCCGTGGCCGCCGGAATCGGGATCAGCAGCACGATGTTCGGGAACGAAAACCACTTGGCAAAAATACTCGGACTGATCAGCGGCGTGGCAATCGAAATAGCCGCGATGCCGGCCATGGTGAAAAGCAGGCTTCCCCGCGCCCAGCGCACCGCCTGCAGCTGCAGCGCGCCTTCGGACTTGATGATGAGCCAGCCGGCGCCCAGCAAACAATAGGCGGCAACCAGCGCCAGGCCGATGACCGAGTTGAAGATGATCGTCCAGCCACTGCTGTCAAAGCCGGTGATCAGCGAGCCGAGCATGTAGCCTTGAGACCAGCTCGACAGCAGCGAGCCGGTGTAGAAAAGACGGTTCCACAGCGGCTTGAGCGCGGCGCGTGCCTTGACGCGAAAGTCGAACGCCACGCCGCGCAGGATCAGGCCGATCAGCATGGCCGCGACGGGCAAATACAGCGCCCCCAGAATCACGCCGTGCGCCAGCGGGAACACCGTGAGCAAAATGCCCACGCCCAGCACCAGCCAGGTTTCGTTGG